>JABMOA010000091.1 GCA_013204355.1 Candidatus Woesearchaeota archaeon
CTTATGCTTTACAATTAGCTAATATCAATGAGATTGTGTGGGCGACAACTGGAATTCGCAGACTACGGATCAGGAGGTTAGGGGTTCGAATCCCTTCGGGTTCACAAATAAAAAAGGCTGCATTTCGCAGCTTTTTTTGTTTAAAATAATTCAATAATGTGACAGTTATGCTAAAAATGAATACCAAAATTAGGGTCTAAAACATATTTAGTTTCTCATAATGTTTTAAAAATAGTAAAAAATCCATCTTGATTGCTCATTACAAAATTGAACGCTCGATTTTTATAAGTTATAAACGTCAGCTTTAAAAAATCTATGAGCTACCAGAAGCCCCTATTATTGTATAAATTAATTTTCAAAGTGACTCAACAAAAAAGCAGCCTAAGCTGCTTCTTTATTTTTAAATCCCATCACCTCTATACCCTCTTTTAATTTAGCCTTTGGTTGATTTCTTCGCTTCAATTTCTCTTTTATCCAAACCAATACCTTAGGCTCAATACCTGTATATTTGGCGATTCTTTCTAGCATCAAAAAAGCAATTAGTGCGGTTATCATTAGATTTGTCTATTATCTTTAAAACGATTCTCAAAAGTATTTGGTACCTTTTCTAAATATTTTTTTTTGTTTAAATTGTTGATTGCATTTTCCATACCAAAAAAAACAAATCGCAATACTTTTTTGGTGAGCCTTAATAAAATATTTTTCTTTGGTTTCTTTTTTTGCTTTGGGATTAAGGGTCTTACGTCTTCAGTATCTTCAAATTCTAATAATTCTCTTTGTCCGGTTATGGCTATTACTGTATTGAGTACAAACTTATCTCTCCAATTTCCAAAATCATTTGCTTTATGGTTTTCAATTGCTCTAACTTGATTTTTCATAATTTATACTTAATTAATTGGTGATTGCAACTACAAATTAACGCCTAATCATGTACGCTAATTGCGCATTTAAAGCTTAATTGAATTGATTTAGCTTAATTGAATATTAAGTTAAGTGATGCTTAATTGTTAATCAAGTTGCTTGATTTATTGGCTTAATGCATTATCTTTGAATTACAATTCATGCAATCGTCATACAATATATGGTTCAATTGGGCTGAGCAATTGGTAAAAGGACTTAAGAAAGCCTATTGGATTGATTTGTCCGAAAATTTGCAATTGATTGAGTATTCCAATAGAAATGTTGCGCCCATAACCATCACAAATGAGGAGATTAAAGGACAATCCATTCAATATTTTAAACGGTTTAGAAGCAAGGAATGGTTAGTAGAAGAAGAAATCCCTTTTCATCTTCCTGAACTCAAAACAGAAATTAGACAACTCAGTTTAAATCAAGAAACTGAACGTAACTTACTTGCTCTTAGATTAGAAAATAGTCATCAAAATATAATTTTAATTTTATTTTTAAAAGACGCGCGTGCTGTCTTAGGTCCTACCCTATCAGAAAGTGTTTTGAAATCGCAACACAAAAAGATCATTGAAGAATTGTTGTACCGATCATTAGAAGCGCATATTAAGTTAAATGATTCAAATGCTGAATTGCAACAACAATTGGCATCTTATCAAGTTCATCTGCGAGAAAGCAATATCAAATACAGAGAGCTTGCCAAATTTTCGGCTTTAAATCAAGCACAAAATATTGAAGCGTACATAAAAAATTTGTTGAAAGATTTAGGAAATGAATACAATCTGATACTCGACATCAATAAAGAATGCATACAATACTTGATCAATGAGAATATCAGTCCAGAAATGTTAAAATCAAACTTAACAAGAATGATAGATGTATTGAAATTTTCGGCCGAAGAGGGACGATTAATGATAGATCAAGTGGATTTAGAATGGGCATTAGCAGAAAACTCAAAAGAAACAATTACTTTAAAAACGATATTGTCTACAGAGAACATTGGAAGGTTGACTAAAACCAAGCAATTATTAGACAGATACGAAGAAGCTGCGAGACAAGCTGTTTATAACGACGAGAACGTAAATGGAAAAAACATAGCCAAGTATTGCAATCCAAGTGTGAGCAATGCCTCTATTACCGATGCATTAAAGAAACACCGGGAGCGTGTTGTAGAGTTGATGTTATAGAGCAATAA
>JABMOA010000092.1 GCA_013204355.1 Candidatus Woesearchaeota archaeon
AAACGTCAACAATATGATCAATTTGGTACAAATTCCTTCCAAGGTAGTGGAGGATCTGGTGGACATCAAGGATACGACTTCTCAGATATCATGTCCCAATTTAGGGGAGGGAACTTTGGAGATTTCGGAGATGCTTTTGATCAATTATTTGGTGGTAGTGGAAGACAAAGAGGAACACGTGCACGACGAGGATCCGATTTAGCATATGAATTAACCATCACCCTAGAAGACGTTGCCAAGGGCAAAAAGGAAACATTACGTTTCAATAAAGTAGAACATTGTGATACTTGTAAAGGAAAAGGTGCAACTACATTTGATACCTGTAATCATTGCCATGGTTCTGGATATGTAAAACAAACACAACGAACACCCTTTGGGATATTCCAACAAAATGGTCCTTGTCCTTATTGTCATGGAAAAGGACAATTACCTCAAGAATCTTGTAAAAAATGTGGTGGCGATGGATTACTACGAAAAGAAAAAGAATTAGAAGTGACAATACCAGAAGGCGTAGAAGACGGTATGCGATTGCGCGTGTCAGGTGAAGGAGAAGTTGGACCAAACGGAGGTCCACCAGGAGATTTATATGTTATCATTCATGTGAAACCTCATAAATTTTTCAAACGTGATGCGGGAGATTTACATATTACATTACCCATCTCATTTTCCCAAGCAGTTCTCGGAGATGACGTAGAAGTTCCAACGATTAATGGGAACGCAATCCTTAAATTACCTGCCGGAACAGCATCAGAAACAATTCTGCGTATGAAAGATCAAGGATTACCCTTTGTACAACATGGTGGTAAGGGGGATCAGATGGTAAAAGTGAAGATTGAAGTTCCTACAAAATTAACAAAAAAACAAAAGGATCTCATCAAAGAATTGAAAGAAGAAAAACCACAGAAAAGTTTCCTAGAGAAGATTTTTGGGTAAATTTTTTGTCTTCTTCTTCTTCTTCTTCTTTTATATCTTTTTTCATAAAATTTATTAATACATTCTTTTCCCTAATATCAATGGAACATAATCACTCATTATTGAAAATTAAATGCCGTGGTGCAGTTAATTCTAAAGGTAAATTTCCTTTAACAGAAAAAGACGCAGTTTCCGCTGTAATGTTAAATGGTGGTCATTACTTACATGTATTTTGCCCATATAAAGGAGGCAATGAACGTGAATTAATTGATAAAGGTGAAAAAACACTTCACGCGTGTTATGCGGAAGGTGGGAAATATTCAGGTATTTTCTGTCCATATACTAAAAGATAAACATTTTCAAACAACAAATCTTTTTATGGGCTAAATGCATCGCAGTTTTACCAAAACCTTTATAAACAACCCTTTGTCCCAAGTGTATTACCGCATAAACTACCATTGTGTAGGAGGTAACAAATGAATAAACAAGACGTTCAAAAAGCATTAGAAGAATTAAAGAAACAACCAAAACGTAAGTTCACACAGTCTTATGATTTAATCATAAACTTAAAAAACTTGGTTGTCAAATCAAATCCAGTAGATTTCTTTGTAACATTAAATCATTCTAAAGGTCGGGAAGTTAAAATTGCAGCATTTGTTGGTGCAGAATTAGAAGCCCAAGCAAAAGAACATTGTGATTTAGTAATTAGGGAAAAAGATTTTGAGAAATACCAAAATGATAAAAAAGCAGCAAAAAAATTAGCTGAATCTTACGATTATTTTATTGCACAAGCAACATTAATGCCAAAGGTGGCAGCAGCAGTAGGACGTGTATTTGGACCTAAACAAAAGATGCCTAATCCTAAATTAGGATGTGTTGTCCCTCCAAATGCAAACCTTGAACCATTAATTACAAAATTACGTAGGACTGTACGTATGCGAGCGACAAAAGCAACAAACTTACAATGTATGGTTGGGAAAGAAGATCAATCAGAAGAAGAACTTATTGATAATATTTTGAATGTATATAATACTTCAGTTAAACAATTACCAAATGAAGATCAAAATATCAAAAACACTTCTATCAAACTAACAATGGGAAAACCGGTGAATATCTAAGATGGTAAGTGAAAATAAAAAAAAATTAGTACAAGAAATTGTTGATCAAATTAAATCTTCTCCAATTGTTGGTGTTGTTAATATGGCATCACTTCCAGCTCAACAGTTACAAAATATGCGTGCAACACTTCGGAAATCAGGTGTTAAAATTCAGATGGCACGAAAAAAGTTATTACAACTTGCATTTGAACAATCTGGAAAAGAAAACATCCAACAATTAAAAGATAAAATCACGGGTATGCCTGCATTAATATTTACAGAATCAAATCCTTTTGCATTATATTCAACACTTCAGAAAAATAAATCTGAAGCACCTGCAAGAGAAGGTCAAATTGCACCTAAAGATATTATTGTAAAAGCTGGTGCAACAAATTTCGCTCCCGGTCCAATCATTTCAGAATTAGCAGCAGTAGGAATTAAAACAAAAGTTGAAGGCGGTAAATTAGCCATCGTCAATGATGTTATTGTTGCAAAGGATGGAGATGTTATCTCTGCAAAGTTAGCAGAAACATTAAAACGTTTGGACATCAAACCTATGGAAGTAGGTTTAGATTTAGTTGCTGTCTGGGAAGATGGGTTAGTATATAATGCTAAACAATTACATGTTGATGAAGCTGAATATACTGCAAACTTTACGCAAGCAGCTACATGGGCATTTAACTTAGCTATAGAAGCTGCATACCCAACTGCTGACACCACCGAAGTCTTACTTCAAAAAGCATTCAGAGAAGCAAAGGCTGTTGGTGTGGAACAATGCATCCTAACTGTTGAAACAAGGGATGAAATTTTGGCGAAAGCCGAAGCTCAAGCTCACTCTGTGAAAACAGAAGCTAAAATTGAATAGTAATTAATAAACCGGAGGCAAGAATATGGAATACATTTACGCTGCAATGTTACTGCATAAAGCAGGAAAAGACGTTACTGAAGATACTGTTAAAGCAGTTTTAACTGCTGCAGGTGTTCAAGTTGACGACACAAGAGTTAAAGCTTTAGTTGCTGCACTTCAAGGTGTAAACATTGAAGAAGCAATCGCAAAAGCTGCTGTTGCTGCACCAGTTGCTGC
>JABMOA010000009.1 GCA_013204355.1 Candidatus Woesearchaeota archaeon
ACATAAAACCATATGATTCGCTTTCTATCAGAAAACTTCCACATTAATTTTGTAAGTGAAAATATAGGGTTTGACATAGCTGTAGAAATTTATGAGAGTTTAAAACACTTGCGAAAACTACAACATATCCAAAGGACTTCTAACCTTCTTCATCTGCTCCTGGGAAACTTTTGTATAGATCTGTGTTGTTTGCAAATTAGAATGTCCTAACAACTCCTGAATAATTCTAATATCAGTTCCAGCTTCCAACAAATGTGTTGCAAAGGAATGTCTTAGTTTATGTGGTGTAATGATTTTATTGATACCAGCCTTCTCAGCAGCCTTCCTTACAATCTTCTGTACGTTTCGTGGAGATAAAGCACCATTCTTTCCTTGGAACACTAAACCCTGTCTTTGTAATGTAAATTTCCACAACTCTTCACAGACATCATCTGATAAAATAAACATTCTGTCTTTCCCACCCTTACCACCACGGATCCACCCGTAACGGTCTTTCAGATTCAAATCTTTGATTTTAATGTTCAAACATTCAGATAAACGAATACCAGATGAATATAATAGTTTGATGATAATCCTACTTTTTGTATGTGTCACAGAATTGATTAAGGATCTCACTTCATCCTTTGTTAGGATTTCAGGTAACTTACGTGCAATTTTTGGTGTTTTTAACGTGACTATATTCTTTCCAAGAATTTCATCGTAATAAAATTTTAATGCAGCCTTTGCAAGTGCTACAGATGACATTTCCATTTGCTTATCTGAAATTAAATAGCCAAGGTAAGATTTGATATCGGCCTCTGTTATATCTGCTTCTTGTTTGTTGATGAATGAGAGAAATAATCTGTTTTGTAATAAATACGTCTTTACCGTCTCTTTAGAAAATCCACGTAGCTTAAGTTCGGTAATCAAGTGATTCATAGAGGTTATGCGAACTTTGAAGTATTTAATTGTTTTGGGATTTGAAAGGAAAAGTATTTATAGTAAAATTCTTTCTTCTAAAACATGGAAGATAAATTCTATAAACGCCTGCACTGACAATTATATTCTAGTTTAATATCCTCATGGTCAACATAATCAGAAAGAGGCTTTTTTCGTGCTTCTACTAAATCTTTTTTGGTTTTTTTACTTAATTCAGATACCATTATAACATATTTAAGATTATTAATACTTAAGTTTATCGCTATATGAAATTAACAAACTATTTATACCACATCCATATAAAATATCCATGCTTAATAAAATCCATCGTATAGATGTTCTCAAAGGATTGAAGAAATTAGAGGATCATTCTGTAGATATCATTATCGCAGATCCTCCCTACAACATCGGTAAGGATTTTGGTGTGACAATTAGAAAGAATCTCAAGGAATATTTAATCTGGTCTGAGAAATGGATTCAAGAATCAACACGTGTCTTGAAACCAAGCGGAACAATGTACATCTATGGATTCTCTGAAATTCTTGCACACCTATCTGTCAGGATTCCATTGCAAAAGAGATGGTTGATTTGGCATTACACAAATAAAAATATTCCTTCATTAAATTTCTGGCAACGATCACATGAGTCTATTATCTGCTGTTGGAAAGATTCTCCACATTTCAATCGTGATGATGTACGAGAACCATATACAGCTTCATTCTTAAATAATGCAGCAGGTAAAGTACGTAAAGGAACGGTTGGTAGATACAGTAAGAACGGTAAAGAAACAATCTACAACGCACATGAACAAGGTGCACTTCCAAGAGACGTGTTGAAAGTTTCAGCATTAGCAGGAGGTGCAGGTGCATCCGAGAGATGGTTCCTATGCAGAGATTGCGATAAGGTCTATGACTCAAAAGAATTAAAGAATCATCTGGAACACGATGTCTTAAAACATCCAACGCAGAAGCCCATGGAATTGACGAAGAGATTGATATTATCTAGTAAACCCTCAGATAAGGGGGTTGTTTTAATTCCATTTGCAGGCTCTGGAAGTGAATGTGTAGTTGCACAGAAGTTAGGGATAGATTTTATTGCATTTGAATTGAATAAAGAATATGTTAAGTTGGGGAGAGGGATTCTGAATAAATAAATCCACTTTCCTTCGTTCCAATAATCTTCTTCAAGTTACCTGAATCAATCTCTTTCTTCAAGTATTCAAAATATTCTTTCGTATAAATCCCAAAACCATTTGGTAAATATTCTAAAGAATTAAACTTCCCTGTTTCCAACGCATATGGAAGATTCACATGAATTCCTTCAACCGAATCAACATGCTTATTTGCAGATTTAAAGTTTCTATAATACCAGCTTCTAGAAGTATCAACAAAAATATGGATGTTATACTTTATGTTATTATACATAATTTGAAAATCAACACCTTTCTTATCAAGATTAATATCTCTGAATACATTTTGCTTTCCAAAAATTTCTTGCGCTAAGAGATATGCTTGATACTCTGTAAGAAAACCAAATTGTGTTCTATATAATCGTGCCTTCAATCCTAATCTAAAATTTTCAATATTTTTTGGATTGAATTTTCTCATCAATTGCTCAGAAAATTTCTGAACGTAATATAAATAGAATTCATCAAACCCTAACCACTTCTGTTCTTTGAAAAATAATTCATCTAAAACATTCGTTGGATTCAACATTCCTTTAAGATCCATCTCAACAGTTTTAACACGAAATAGATCATTATCTTTCTCTAACGTTTTTAAGAAGGTTATGAAAGAGTTTAGTTGCATGTATTAATTGAGAATTATGTACTTAAATAGTTTTCTAGATTTCAGATGTTAGATAATTTTAGCTATACATTAATAAATATTTCATGATTCTAGATTCAAATGAATAAAAATAACAAATTGTTAATTTTTACTTTGCTTTTAGTTATTGCACTTTCAGCATTAAATGCAGAATATATTATTAGTACTACAAAAAGTAAAATAATTCAATCTTCAGTAGAAGATTCATTTGGTGAAGCTCCTTTAGGAACATATCCATTAATATTATTACATGGTTACAATCCAATTTATAGTAGACGTATTGCAGAAATCTCATTAAAAGATATGCAATCAGAATTATCAGACGATTTAGGTTACGTAAATAAAGGGATATTAACTTCAGAGACAACTTGTTCCGAACTTCATTATTCTAAGGATCCAATTGTCATTCGTGCGACATATCTTAATAAATTAGAAATAGATGAAATTGACGAATATACTAATAATGTAGCAAAAATCATTTCAAAAGTTAAAGAATGTACTGGTGCTGAAAAAGTAGATCTAATCACACATTCTATGGGAGGCATTGTAGTTCGTAATTATATTGAACATAATGACTCTTCATCCATTAGAAAATTTATCATGCTTGGAACACCCAACCATGGAGGATTGTATAATCTTGGAGAATTTGCAGATTATTTTGTTGAAGAAGGTGAGTCAAAGATTAATCTAGATTTTATTATGCTTTCAGAGAATCATAATTTTATGAAATCTTTAAATGATGGTGATGAAACTAGCGGTAATGTGGAATATTATACCATTGCTGGAAACATAGATGGCAAAGGCGACGGTCTTGTTCTATCTAAATCTGTTAGTTTAGATGGTGAAGATAATCATTTAGAAGTTTCTTGTAATCATCTTCAATTAAAATATCCTTCTTCTTGTTTAGAAAGTTATGATTTTATTAAAAAAGTTTTATCTTAGAATTATGATTTACAATTAAAAAGATTTATATTGTGTAAACAATTGATAGCAATATGACTGATTATGACAAGATAGCAAA
>JABMOA010000093.1 GCA_013204355.1 Candidatus Woesearchaeota archaeon
AATTTAAAATGTTTAGTTGATTTTCGTTTAAATCAAAAAATTAAAGATGAATTAAAGTTACTTGGATGTGAAGTTTTTGAAATTGATTTAACAAAAAAAGCCTTGAATTGGAAAGAGATTTTAGAGTTAACAAATAACCAAGAGGGCATAGATATTACATCCTCTGAAGCATTAGACCCAACAACAAGATATTATGATTGGCTTAGTTATGAAATTATTAATAATTCGCCTAATTATTGTTTTATTCCATTTGGAACAGGACATCTTTATGAGAATATTCTTAATATTAATAAAAAAGAAGTAACCAGTGTTAATCATGACCCGCGTTTTAAAGGAGATGTAAACACCTTACGTAATTGTAATTTTATTGGTGCAACAACAAATAATCCTTTAACTAAAGCGGAAAAATTATATTCTCCTCACCTTCCATTTATTAAATTTGATGAACAGTGGATTAGCTTTTATCGTTACGCAGCGTATTGTGGTAAAGAGTCAGTAGTGAATATTTTAGAAGAAGCATTTCTTAATCAAGCAATCAAATTAGCTCAAAAAATTAAAATTAATGCTGAACCTTCAGGACTCGCTGGTCTTGCAATGTTATTACAAATGCGAGAAAAAATTCCAAAAGATGCTAAAATTCTAATTATCAATACGGGAAAAACAAAATATACCCATGATTAAAATCGTTAGGTAATATTATTTTATTAGTTTTATATTTCATTTATTAACTTCAGCCATAAATTCCTTAACTTTATGTACATCTATTTTTGCATCATAAGGTTTCAAATTACGTTCTTCATTCTTATCTTTTAACTCACCTTCTTTTAAGGATGTACTCACAATTACGGCATTAGCACATTCTAATAATTGTTTTACATTCTCTTTTGATGCACCACTTCCAATTATGATAGGAAAATCATAACCAACTGCATTTCTCGCGATTTTTAGATCATCAAGGTTCGGTGAATCACCAGTCCATTGACCTGTGATAATAATTCCATCCGCCCCTTTAGATCTAGCTTCTTTTGCTGAATACCCCAATGTTTTATTCTGATCTAACATTACTGCATGTTTCACATGAATGTCAGCATAAATTAATATGTTTTCTGCATTTAATATTCTTCTAGTATTAATAACATCTTCGGGATTTGCGATGATATCTCCAAATGATGTTTTGACACTATCCACAAAAACAGGAACACGAATAAATTTTAAATTATTTCTTACTGCAATCTCAAATGCAGATTTATAATCATTCCATAAAATACTAATTCCAAAAGGTAATCTTGAATGTTTTGTTAAATCTTTAAGAAGAAGTTCCATCATAATATTAGATTCTTCTGTCTCATTTATACGATGTGGAAGATTATAATTATTCTCAACTATAATCATATCAATCCCTCCATCTTCAAATGATTTTAAATCTAATAATGCTTTTTTTAAAATATTCTCATAATTTAAATATCCTTCATAACCTATCAAAGGGTTAAGATGTAATGCACCAATAATTAATTTATTCATTTTTTAAGACCAACATAATAATATCAACATTAAAAAAACTATATAAAAATTACCACTGAAATCGCCATCTAGGATCCTTTTTCTTATCATTCACGATTTTTTTCATTTTCTCATGTGATGCCTGATTCAAGAATTCTTCTGCAATTTGTTTCACACGTAGCCCATTGATATCAACATCGTTTTGAAAAAATTCATACTTTTGAATTATCTTATCTAAAATTTCTTCTTGTGCTTCAAGATTCACGGGAATCAATTTTTTACTTGCAACTTTACGTTCCTTTTCTAACTCTTCTAAATCACGTAAATCTTCTAATAATGATTTTGGATCATCTTGAACATGTTCTAGGAATTCTATAATAGCTTGGATATCTTTTAGAGAATCAACTTTTTTCTTTGGTTGTTTAGAACCAAACATCTTTATCCACAAACTCCTTTCATACACCTTCATAATAGAAAAGAATTATTTGATGTATTTAAAACTTTTTAAGAAAGGTATATAAAACCTTAATTTTTCATTTTATCGATGAAAGGCACTGCATGGAAGAAAAAGAAAACCTATGGAGAATATAAAGTTGCAACCTGTCCATTTTGTGAACGTATCGCAACACAAAAGAATGAACAAGGCCTTGAAGTCTGCCATCAACATACGGCTTCTAAAATGGAAGAAATTAAGTGTACATGCGGGAAATGGTTAGAGCAACGGGTAGGTAAGTTTGGTCCATATTTCAATTGTATGGATTGTGGAAACATGAATTACAATAAAGCCATGGAAATTAAAGCTGTCACAAAAACAGACCAACCAAAACCATCATCTACCCAATTCCAAGCACCTCCCGTAAAGAAACAAACATATGTAGAGAAACGTGAACCAAAGGTAACATATATTACTTCTAATGACGTTGAATACTTTGATTGAAAAAAGTTTGGTTTATTTTTATAAGTAATTAGTTTACAAAAATAGACAAACACAAAAATTTATTTCTGATTATATTTTTGCATCAATAAATCAACAATAGGGTTCCATTCTGGATCCTCTACTACTATTGGAATTTTGATACCTTCTTTGGAGAAAAAATAGGAGGAATTACTTCCCCTTGAAGTCATATTTTCAATTATTCTAACTAAGTCTTTAGGATTAGAATTTGTATTTCTAGGATGGTCATTATATGCGTAATTTCCATTATGTAATCTATGATAAAAAACTAATTCTGTTCCTGGAAAATTTCCAGTGATAGGTCCTAAAAACAAATAGGGTAAATCTAAAGCAGGTCTGTCAACTAGCTTAAATCCTCTACTTTTTAAATAATCTGTTTGTTCTAATCCTATATCTGATACCATATAAATCCACAATAAACCATTTCTTTTATAAACTATTCTCTGAATTATTTCATTTCCTGATATTAAAAATAGTTCATTTTATTTTTTAGATAACTCACTTCTTTTTATGATTGAAAAAGAAGAAGATACCACACCCCCATTAATATTCACTAAAAAGGGACAAAAGATTTATAAACGATTATGTCGAAAAATATCTGATGAGCTCAGATCATAAATATAATTCTGTACTACATAACCTTGTCCCTCTAGTCGCTGTTGCTGCATCTTTCCTTACATTTGGTGGATATTTTTATAGGATGCATTCAGTCCCAATTAATGGAGAATTAAGATTTATTCCAACAATTGAAGAGAAAGTAGATGTTCCACTACAAGGAAACTTTGATGGCCTGTCTTTAACATTAACAGGTGACGAGTTAGTTTACACATACCAAAAAGCAGAAAAAAATAGGTGGTCAGATTACACTGATTTTGTTGATACCAAAAGAATTGGTCCTATAGCAGATATTCTTCTTGATAAATCTAATGGAGATAAAATAAAATACATACAAGAAGTTCTTGAATTTATTAACGATAATGTAAAATACGATAAAGATACTCGTGGATATTGGGATCCAAGTTTTTTTGGAGAATCTGATTCAAGACAAGATGACTTTGGTAAATTTCCAATTCAAACTCTTTATGATAAGAGAGGAGACTGCGAGGATTATAGTATTTTAGCTGCTTCATTCTTTGCTTATGCTGGTATTGAAACAGGTATTGCATTTTCTCCAAACCACGCTGCTGTTGGATTTATATTAGAAGATCAAGAAAACTTAGATAAAATTATTTTTGATGCAGCAAAATCTGCTCTTGGAACAAAAATAAAGTCTACACTTGGCGTTACTCCCTCAACACGTAGAGTAAATGTAAATTTAAAAACAAAGATTCTTAATTTAGAAGAAGCAATTGATAAAGACATTCCTTCTATTATCGGAACAAAAACATGGTTCTCAATTGATGTGACTGATTGGAAATTTAGTACACTTCCTGTAAATGTTCCCTGTAACAAATTTTATTGGTTAGGGGATATTGAATTATCATTTCATGAAATTGCTCAAAAAGTAAATGCAGAATTAGTCAGAGGAACCAATCAGAATAACACAATAGAAAATATTCTTCAGGATGCTATTACCCAAAAAAATATAAATCCAAATTTAGATAAAATATTGTATAGATTACCCTCAAATTCGCATTATTTTATAGCAGCACGACCTGTAGTAAAATTAAATAATGATAGTAAATGTAAACCTGAAGAAGGTGGAAGAATAGGTTTAGATTCATTAGGTGGGAGTCCTGTCGATGGAAAAGCATTATTAGGTTCAATAAAACAAAAAAGAATTTTTTATTTAGAACCGCAAAGAACTGGCTTTACATTACATTCACAAATTCCCATGGCAGTTCATTGGCAACCTTTACCTAAGGATAAATATCCCTCACAAAAAAATAAATAGGCATTTATTTAAAAAAGTCATTCTAAGACTTCCAGAGATTCATCCGCAAACCTTGGTCACTGGGTTCACAATGTTGCTCGATTCTTCCGCAACACTTAAAAACCATACCCTCACAAAAAGCCTTCCATGTTTACAAATAAAAAAGGGAATGTAATGATCATAGCAATCGTATTAGCTTTAGTTGTCTTAGGATTTATGTTGATGACATTTGCACAAAGAGAATGTAATAGTAATAAAGACTGTGCGGAGAATGCATATTGTGGGTCAGATTATGAATGTCATGAATATCCTGATGCGATTCTACACACAAATAATAATTTCATACCAGCAGCATTAATCCTTGGGATCTCATTTGTGGTTGCAGGATATTTGTTTAGAACGAATAAAACTCCATTTAAAAAATATTAAAAAAGAAATGTTAATTAGGTATGTGAATACCTAATTTTTGGCAAATTTTCTTTTGGTTGTCTGTTAACTTTTTGTAATGTTTTCTCACAAACTCTTCAAATTCTCCGTCGACATCTCTCATCATTGTACACCACCTCCCACGCGTAAATCACTGCGATTTACAACATTTTATGTATTGCGTAATCCTTTATAAAAGTTGTTGATTCACTTCCAGAAGTAAAAGAAAGTTGTCACCATTCAAGAAAACATCATCTGTCAAAAAAAGTTGAAAAGATTTAAGCAAATCTCATTCTAATTTCTTTTTTATAAAAATTTAATATGTTTTTCTAAATCTACTTTAAAAATGTAGTATAGAATTTGCTCATTGTAAAAAGAAAACTGTAAAAAGAAAACTAAAATTTCAAAGAATCGTGAGTCCATATGAAATGTGGTCAAAAATAAGCAAAGCTTTTTAAATAGGCCATTTAATTACGCCTCTAAAATGATGAAAATCAACCGTATCCCAGATATATTAAATAAACGTAGAGAAATCCTAGAACTGATTGTAGATCAAAGACTAGCAAACCCCCACGTAACTGTTAATCAAGCTCTAAATTATGTATTAGATCGTTATGATCCAAAAACAGATGCACAAGGATATAATCTCACGTGGCATGCAGCAAGAAGTTTAGGGTTATACCATCAGGGAAATCGTTTAGCGAATGATTATCTTATAACTAGAAATAATAAATCATTTCCTCTGCGTGTTTATAGGTCAATTCGTGATATTTCAAGAACTGCAGAAAAAATAGATTAAAAATTGGTTAATTTTAATTGCTTTTTATTTTCTTTTAATAATACTGATTCGTTTAATAACACATCTAGATTAAATCCAAATTTTGTTTTCACAAATTCTCTTGCATAATCTAACATCAATTTCTCAGATGCAAATTTAAGAGGTTTCGTGTTTGCAGACTTTCTTGCAGATTCTCTACAAACCCACACACCTAATGGAATCTTATATTCTTCTGTAATAAACCTAAGCGCAATACATCTATATTGCCGTTTGTCTTGATTCATTTTTTCTAATACAGGTAATTGGGCTGCAAAGTATCCTCCAGCAGTTTCTACAGGATATGTTTTTCTTCCATTATATGATTCATGATCCGTAGAATATGCATATCCTTGCTTACTCCAAGGATTCACAGGTGCTTTGAGATAGGTTTCAAATAATTCATAACCCCAGACTTCAGGGTAATATAAGAGAAGATAATAATTTCCCCAACTTCCACCAAAATGTAATTGATAATCACCAATGGGAAAATCCTTCACTTCTTGCGTAAGATGTTTACAAATTGTTGAATCAGCAGCAGTTATACTCCATCGTGTAGGTACGAGTTTTCTATTCTTCTTCAAACCTAAATTACCTACAGATATTAATTTGCTTAACACACCTTCTTCAAATCCTTTCTTGTAAAGTTTCAACATACCTCCAGTTGCTTTGAGATCTGTGTCAAAAACAACCTTCTCTACTTTATGGTCCACTTTTGTATTTGATGTAATACGAGCTCTCTGGACACCTGAAGCTGGACCCCACGGTGTAATCTCAGATTCACCTTTAAGTTCTAATGAAGGTTGTTTAATTAGTGTTACATCTAATTCTGTTGGTACTTTTGCCATCCCAACTTCCTGAATAATGTTGAGCATATTTCCACCAGCATGAATATCCTTTACTTTCCATTTCTGTCTGCTATTTACTAACCCATAACGCATAGATGCAATCTGGTCTGATTTAAAATTTCCAGAACTCCATAATTTAGGGGAATCATAGTAAGAAGTATCGCCAGAAAATTGAGGTGATAAGAATCCTATGTTTACATGAGGGTATCCAAATCTTCCTATGAATGGAGCTGGCGCAGATCCTTGAAACTGTTGTTTGAAATTCTTTTTAACCTGAAGTTTAGGAATCTCTTCTATGTCCTTGTACTTTACGCGGTGTATGTTCATTGTTTACAGCGGTAGGGACGGGATTTCCGTATTGACAATTTCGAACCCGCGTGACATCGCGGAACGTCAACTGGATGTCTTGGACGAGACCTAAGATTCTTGATTTCTCGCTTAAGTCCAGCGCTTTAAACCAAACTCAGCCACCCTACCTTTACTGAAACGAAAGTATTATATATTGTTGCAATATTATTATCCTATCGCGGGATGTCAACTGGTATTAACCAGTGTTTTAGGCCTTCTTGGCCATTCTTCTTTTTTTATTATTCATAACGCATCAAATGGACTTTGAACTTTTATTAACTGTGGTGATGCCATATGTAAATACACCATCGTTGTATCAATGGAAGTATGACCTAATAGAGGTTGTACTTCTGTCACTGCATAACCATTCTCAATTAAATGTGTTGCAAACGAATGCCGTAACATGTGTGGATGTACTTCCTTGATGTTCGCACGTTTAGCAGCTGTTATGAGAATTTTCCTTATAGAAGAGTCCGATATATGATTTCCATAAATTCCTGAGAATATCCAATCATTCTTATTTAGATTATGATCTCTAATCCATCGCTGTAATTCTAACTTTAATTTTTCAGCGACAATGAATATCCTATCTTTTCCTCCTTTTCCATCACGCACCCATCCATAATTATTATTAAACTCAAAATCTTTAATTTTTAAAGATACTAATTCGGAAACTCGCATCCCCGTTGCATAAAGTAATTTAATCATTAATTGATGTTTAGAATTTTTAATTGACGGGAATAGTTTTTTAACATCTTCTTGTGATAAAAAATCAGGAAGTTTTTTTGGAACATTCACAAAATCAATATTCACTGTTAATTTTTTATTCAAAACTTTTTCAAAATAAAATTTAATTGCATTGATATTCACATTAAGTGTACTACCTGCACGATTCCATTTAATTAAATTATGTAAATATGCATCCACATCATATTTTGTAACTTCATTTGAATTCTTTCTAGATAATCTTAGAAATTTATTCACACAAAAGATATACGTTTGAATTGTTCTTTTTCTCAAACCACGTCTTTCCCCTTCTTTCCACATTAATTCTGCAACACCCATTGTAAAAATAACAAAATAAAAATGATTTAAATACTTTGTCCGAACCTGTCCAGTGTGGGGTGTGCGACAGAATAATCATAGAACTACAAAAAAGAAGTAACAGGTTTTTTCATTACGGGCCTCTAATTAAAGCCTGAAACATGAGAATCTATACCCACCCATCCAAAGGTCCGCATAACTCTAGTTATGTCCAATATTTTCATCGCTAAATTAGAAGTACGCTAACGCTAAACATTATGAACTTTGAGGTTGGCATTATTAACAAACAAACAATTAAAACTAAAAAGAGAAAAATCCCCCTTCACGTAAAGTTGTTACCTGTTTTGGTAAATCAAAACTCCAAGTAGAATCATTCTTTAAA
>JABMOA010000094.1 GCA_013204355.1 Candidatus Woesearchaeota archaeon
AATAAATAATTTATTTTGTTCTAATTCTTTGTAATAATCTCCATAATCTTTCACAACCAAACGAGCAAGTTCTGATAGGAAGGACGTTTCAACCCCCAATATTTTCCCATAACGTACAGCACGTCTAATTAATCTTCTTAAGATATATCCCTGATCTACATTACTTGGTGTGACTGCATTTTCGTCTCCAAGAATAAATACTGCTGCACGAACATGGTCTGCAATAATACGCATTTCTTTCACATAATCTTCATACTTCTTTTTACTCAAAGATTCTAATTTCTTAATGACGGGCTGGAACAATTCTGTTTCATAGGCAGATTGTTTTCCTTGAAGTACTGCGACTGCGCGTTCAAATCCCATTCCAGTGTCAATATTTTTTTGTTTTAATTCTGAAATAGAACCATCTTTCTTTTTTTCAAGACACATAAAAACATCATTCCATATTTCTACCCACGTATCATCGTTAGCATCAAACTTCTTTGGCGCTGGTTTCATACCAGTCCAATAAAACATTTCTGAGGATGGTCCACATGGTCCAGTTTCTCCAGCTGACCAGAAATTATCTTTTGTAAGATAGGCTATACGATCTTCTGATATGCCAAGCGATTTCCATTTCTTTGCTGCTTCTGTATCCTTTGGAACTTGACCTTCTCCTTTGTAACAGGTGAATGCAAGCATATCTAATGGAAGTTTAAGGATTTTTGTAAGAAATTCAAAGCTCATATCAATCATTTCTTCTTTGAAGTAATCACCTAAAGACCAATTTCCAAGCATTTCAAAAAAAGTGTGATGGGTATTATCACCAATATTTTCAAAGTCTACAGTCCTTAAACATTTTTGAATATTTACAATCCGCTGACCTGAAGGATGTGATTGTCCCATTAAAAATGGAACTAATGGTTGCATACCTGCTGTATTAAATAAAACAGACGCATCATTTTGAGGTATCAAAGATGCAGAGTCTATCAAAACATGTCCTTTTGATTGGAAAAACTGGAAGTACAACTCTCTAAGTTTTTTTGGATGCATTTTAGATTGGGAGTCAAGAGGTATATATAAGGATTTTGGAGAATACTATATAAACCAAATTATTAGATTAAGAGATTATTCTAGATGACAGTTATTTTTACAACATCCATATTTCTTTTTACCATATTAAAAATGTAGTACTATTAATTAACACAACATTTTTAATCAAACCATCTTTATATGAAAATTATGGAAAATTATGTATCTAAATTTGGTGGCTCCTCGGTCCAAAACTTTGATGTTATAAAAAGAATTGTAGCAGATGATGCACGAAGAAAATATATTGTACTTTCTGCACCTGGAGATTCTGATCGTTCCAAAAGAATCACACAACAATTAATTGGTCTAGCTCAACAAAGATTAAATGGACAATCCATAGATCAATGTAAAGATGCTATTGATTCTGTCGTTGCAAAATATGAAAATAGTTTCAAAATCAATTCTCCTCAAACTGGTGATAGGTTAACAGAAAGATTAAACCAAACAATCTCTGACCCAGAAGGATATATGGCTGCTGTTAAAGCATTTGGTGAAGAAGAAGCTGCACGGTTAGCAGCGCCATTACTTGATGCAACGTTTGTTGATGCGAAAGAATTTATGTTAGTTACAGGACCTTTTGATCACGCAACGGTTCAACCAAAAGCTTACAATAGAATGAAAAGAGTCCTTTTAAGTCATTCAAAAGATAATCAACGTTATACACTTCCTGGGTTTTATGGTATTCATAATGATGGACTAATTGCAACATTTAGCTTTGGTGGATCTGATCAAACAGGAGCAGAAGTTGCACGAGGTATTAACGCAGATTGCTATGAAAATTTCACTGATTCACCAATTCGTGCAGCTGATCCCAGAATAATTTCAGATGCGAAAATAATTGCTGAAATGACTAGAAATGAATTACGCGATTTATCTTATGGGGGGTTTAGCATATTTCATCCGCAAGCTGTAAAACCATTACATGACACATCCATCCCACTTCATGTAAGAAGTACCAAGGATTATCCACACAAAGGAACAATGGTTTTAGAGGAAAGAATTTCCGACCCTAAGAAACCAATCATTGGAATTGCCTATCAACATGGATTTTGTGCATTCAGTGTAAGTAAAATTGGTTTGAACGATGAAATTGGCATATTAGCAAGAACTGCCAATGTATTTTATAATCCAAAAATAAAACGAAATATCCCTATTGAATTTCCAGCATCGGGAATAGATGATCTTTCCTTTGTTGCACGTCAAAATGTGTTTAACGATGGAAATTATCTCAGCAAAATTAAAACAGAATTATATGAAGCATCTGGTTCTAATGGATCTAAAGTTAAGTTCAGAGAAAATTTAAGTTGTCTTGTTGTTGCGGGAAAAGGTTTAGTGAGTAATGAATATGTTAGCGCCTATGCACAAATTGCCTTAGCCGATGCAGGCGTAAGAATTATCGCATCATCTAAAGGAGCTGAGAGAAGATGTTTACTATTTGCAGTTCCACAAGATCATGCAGAAAAGGCAGTTAAAGGATTGTATGAAAGATTTATTGCGTAGTGTTCATGTTATAATTTAATGAGATCTTTATCGGTTACAAAATCACGTAGTTTTATTAATGACATCATTCCTAACAGTTTCAGTTGTAATAAACTAAAAAATCATAAAATTTTATATCCTAAATCTCATTGTGCCCATACATTAATTATTTTTCTTCTTTTTGTGCCCATAACTTCTTACTTGGTCAATAATCAACCTTAACATTTTAGAAACATATTTTTTAAAATTTTCTTTATCAGCTTCTTCCAAAGTAAAATAATATTCTTCTCTCTTTTCAAAAGGAATAAAAAACATAGGATACCCATTTTTAATCAAAAGCCAATTCATAATAGCACGAGCAGTTCTTCCATTACCATCTTCAAAGGGATGAACCCAGGTTAATTTCGCATGAATCATTGTTGCTAATTCAAAAGGATGTAATTTATTCTTGTTAGCACTATACCATTTATACATATTAAGCAAATGGTTCTTAACTGTTTCATGCTTTGGAGGAATATGTTTGGAACCAATTATTTCAACATTAAAAAAACGAATTCTACCACTGTAAACAACATCAGTATTTTTTGTTAAAATCTCATTTACTTTTTCTAAAAGTTTATTGTTTAATCCTCCCTTGTAAGATTTTAAAAATTCTAAACATTCTTTTCCATTAATAGCTTCATGATAATCAGATGCTCGTACGCCAGAGGGGATTACTTTATCCTTAAGAATAAGTGCAGTTTGTCGTAAAGTGAGACGATTTCCTTCAATAGCATTAGTATTATATGTAAATCTAATCACAAAATCTTCATAAAGTTTCTTTTTCAATCCTTCAGGAGTTTTCTTCAACCACTCTTTATAACCTTCTTTCAAATCTTGGAGCGTTTCTGCATCTTCACTTAATAAATAGGAATAATCTGATTTTGTGAATCCTTCATTTTCTGCTCTTTTCTCAATTTGATGAGCATATTTCTTAACTTCTGCTTTTGTTGGCTTTTTATCACCAAGATAAACTCTAACTTTCTTCCATTTGTTAGTGCTAACTCTAATGTTTTTAGTAATATAATGATATTCTTTATTTCCTCTTTTTATGATTTCAATATAGGTCATATCATTTGTATGGGCACAACACTATTTAAATCTTTCGTCAAAATGTGCATTCATGAATCTGTAAGGTAAATTATTATATCAATAATTCTGATATTTTAAGAGATTCATTATTATTTTGCCCTCTGAGAACCATCAAGTGTTGAACAAGAGAAAACCACCAACCATGCACCTAAAACAAAATACTCTTTAACAAGATTCATCAACAATACTTTTAATCAATTCTTGATTACTTAATCGTTTCCGAACCAATTGATCCTTGCCATCAACCATTAAAACTTCTGCAGGCATTGCACGTAAATTATACACGCCACCCATTGAATAACAATAGGCACCTGCATTTTGAATTACTAAGAAATCTCCTTCTCTAATTTCGGGAAGTTCTCTATCAACTGCAAAACAATCGCCACTTTCACAGATGTTTCCAACAATATCATATTCTTTTAATGGACCTTCTGGGTTTGACAAATTTATGATGTGATGATATGCACCATAAAACATTGGACGAATCAGTTGTGGAAATCCTGAATTTGTGCCAATAATTACTTTTCCAGGATTCTGTTTTATTTCTGTAACTTCCACAATTAAATTTCCAGATTCTGCAACAAGGTATTTTCCAGGTTCAAAGTACATTTCTAATTCTTTTCCGTAACTTTGACAAAACTCAGAAAAGATTGTTACCACTTCTTTTCCAAACAGATGATAGTCTAACCTCTTTTCATCTGGATGATAAGGCACTTTAAACCCACCACCAAAATCTACGAAGCGTAAATCTGGAAAGCGTTTTGGTGTGATAAGATTCAAAATATTTTTCATACCTTGCATCATCTGCACTGTTTCAGGAATCCCAGAACCGGTATGTTCATGAATGCCAACTACTTTCAAATTATGGTGGTTACAGATATTTACAACATCATCAACTTTCTCAAGAAAAATACCAAACTTTGAATTCTCGCCACCTGTTGCCACATTTTTATTTTCACCAGCAACAACATCCGGATTAAATCGTATACAAACCTCACTTCCAGGATAAGATTGTCCATACTTTTCTAACCGAGAAATACTTCCAATGTTAAACAGAACTCCTAACTTCTGCACTTCATGCATTTCTTCATTGGTAATTTTGTTTGCTGTGAAAAGAATGCGTTCCTTTGTAAAACCTGCTTCCATTGCCATCAGAATGTCACCTGGGCTTACAGCATCAATATTCGCTCCTTCTTTTTCCAAAAGTTTAAGAATTGCTATATTATAATTAGCTTTCATGGCGTAATAGATTTGCAATTTTTTCCAAGGGATAAAATTGTAGAGTTCGTGATACCGTTGCAGAATTAAATCTCCTTCATACACGTAAAGTGGAGTTCCATACTTTTCTGCAAGATTTTTCAGATTATTTTTATCAAAAACCATTGTATTTAAACCCAGATTTATTTCTTCTGAATATCAATTTCATATGAAACTTTAAAATGCTATAAAAAACTTCGTGTTTTGAGTATAATCATCACAAAATTAACACCATACACTTATTTGAAATTTATCAAAGCTTCTATTGATTGCTGAAATGTTGGCCGTTTGATAGCACCAACCTTTTGTTGTAAGATTTCTCTAATTTTTGCTAATTGTGCTGATTTTATTTGCTTTATCCGATTACCATACCACACATCATATTCTTGAAGTGAAAAAAAAGAATTTATAGTTTCATCAACCAATGCCTTAGATATCTGAGAAACACCTAAAATCATAATAGGATTAAACCTTCCAACAACAGGTAATACTGCCTTTGACTCTGCAGAATGATCGCGATACGCAAAACGAAGTTCTTGATCTTTGGGAAACCCACACCCATTTTCTAAATAATACATTGGAGTCCCCAAAGGTTTACCCACACTTTCAGGATGCAATAAATTAGCATTTTGATCAAATGTATAAAAATGGGAATCGTGTGTCCAAATTGCATATGCAACATCATCTGATTTCTCATGACATTTTAATAAAAATGCTTTCATCATGAGATCTTCAAAATCTACTTTTTTAATAAGGGATGAGGATATATTAGCTTTATGATTTATATCTAATGTTTCATTTTCTGCACGTTCTTCTTGTTTTTGTACCACCAGGGAATAATCTTGTAATTTTTTTTGATGATGTCCCAAAATATTTACTAATGTTTCTTCCCTTAAGGTTCCTGATCGTTCAATTTTTCCTGAATCTTCAATATGCAATAAATGTGTTAAACCCTGTAACTGAAAAACTGCTAAATCATAGTCTTTTTCTAATAGACCCTCTCTATAACCAGGATAATCTTTATATCCTAAAAAATAGGGAATATCTCCCAAAGTAATGCCAGGATCTGTAGGAAGTTCTGGTAGTAGAATTCTATTATGAGATTGATTAGTAATGTACGTCCCTGTATTTGTTTTGTAAACTAAAACATGAGTCATAAATATGGGAGTAAAGAATGAGTTTATAACCATTTATGTAATTGAAAAGAATGATAATCCCATGATAATCAAATTAACAAATATAAAATCAAAATCCTAACCTACCCAAAATCACATCAACATCAAACTTCTCCAAATCTTTATATTCCTGTCCAACACCAAGATATAAGATTGGCTTTTTAATTGTATAAGAAATGCTTAATGGAGCACCACCTTTCTCATCAACATCTACTTTTGTGAGAATTGCACCATCCATTTGAACCAATTCATTGAAGTTCCGTGCCTGTTCAATACAATCGTTTCCTGTAATGGATTCACCTACAAAGATTTTCATGTCTGGTTTAGTCACACGAATAATTTTTTCTAATTCTGCCATTAAATTTGTATTTGAATGTAATCTTCCAGCGGTGTCAATCATCACAACATCAATTTTGTTTTTTTCTGCATATTTAATTGCATCAAAGGCGACTGCTGCCGCATCTGATCCGTAATCGTGTTTAATAATTTTTACACCTAATTTGTTTGCGTGTTCTTCCAGTTGATCTATTGCTGCTGCTCTGAATGTATCACAGGCTGCAAGAACAACACTGAGATTTTGAGATTGTAATAAATGTGTTAATTTTGCAATGGATGTTGTTTTTCCAACTCCATTAATACCAAAGAATGCAATAATGAATGGACCTTTTTTTGATTTTATTTGATCCAATAAATCAACGGATTCAATTGTAAGAATTTCTTTCATCGTACGTTTTAAGGTTTCTTGAATCTTACCTTCAACATCACGTGGAAGAGGTTTGTTTACTAATTCTTCTTTCAAATCTTCTTTGATTTTTTCAATCACTTCAACTGACACATTGTTTTCTAGAAGTACAATTTCTAAATTCCAGAAAAGGTCTTCATATTTCTCTTCAGAGATTGTTTTTGTGGTGATAGATTTTTTGATTCGTGAAAAGAATCCTGATTCTTCTTTTACTGGTTCCTCTTTATGTTCAGATTCTTTAGAAGTTTCTTTAATAATTTCTTCTTTTTTTGGTTCTTCAGATTTAGTTTCTTTTATAATTTCAGGTTCTTTAACTTCCTCAATAATCTTTTTTTCAGTTAATTCTTCTGTTTCATCAGGTGCTGCAAATTTATCTTTTAATTTTGCAAAGAATCCTTTTTCTTTCACTTCTTTAACTTCTTCAACTTTAACTTCTAGAGGTTTTTCAATAATTTCTTCAGTTAATTTTTCTTCTTTTTTTGTAACAGGTTTTCCTTCAACCTTTGGTTCTTCTTTTATAATTTCTTTCTCAATAGGTTTCTTATCTTGAATAACTTTTTCTTTTTTCTCAACCTTATCTTTTTTAGGTTTCTCTTTGACTTCTTTTTTTTCCTTAACAGGTTCTACAACTTCCGTAGCCTTAGGCGAGGAGCTAGCAACTTCGTTGCTTTGCTCTTCTACTTCAATCTCTTTAACTTCAGCAACTTCCTCAGCTTCACTAGAAAAAATGGATAAGGCGCTTTTCAGCTTGTCTTTGAGTTTACCAAACATGTTATTTATTGCCCAGCAACCTCAACTTCTTGATGTATTTTCATTGTTTCTTGATGTAGATTTTGTAACATTTTTTCTGCTTCAATAACTCTCATACGAATTTTCACATGTTCCTTTTCCAACAAATCAACTGCTTCTGGAATTGTACGTTCTACTGTCGTATTACTTCCAACATTGACAATAACCTTCTTGTTATCTACAAGAGTTGATTTGATAAAAATACCATTTGAAATTGGTGCAAGAATTTCAGTACCTTCTGCAGTTTTTGCTAATTCAATCAATGCGTTCTTAGAAATTTCTAATTCTTCTGATTGTTGTGCTAACATTTGAACGTGATGTGTCATCTGTTCAATGTGTTCCTGGAGCATTTGAAAATGCTTGTACTTTTCTTGCCAATCTTGTTCTTGAGTCATTATAATTTTGTTAATAAGTTTTCTAGGAATTTTTGATATTCTGCTTCTGATTTCATAAATGCCAAATCTGAATCGTCTTCAACCACTTTTGTTAAAAATGGCGAGTTACTAATCATTAATTTTTCAGCATCTTTGCTCACGTGGTCCAATTCTTTTGAGACCAAAACCTTTAATACATCCATCTCTTCTTTTGTTAGTGTCATAGAAGGTTATTTATGAAGCATATTTATAAGGTTTTGTGTTCAAAAGTGGTGTGTAGAATATATGGGTTTAGCCTGTTTTCTGATGAAGGACATGATAAAGGTTTTCTTTACCAACAGATTCAACCATTTCTCTAATTGTATAACCTTGCTGATCACGAATAATTGCTTGTGTCAATAAAGGAGCTACAGATAAGATTGTTATTTTAGATGCAAGACGTTTATCCGTTATAACTCTTTCATAAAACTCAGGTTTAGTATTTGTGATTATCAGTTCATCAATATCTGAATCATGAAGTTTTTGTTCAAAAGAATGTTCATCAACTTTTGAATTTCCTAATGCATGATCAATACAAGAAATAACATATGTAGCTCCTGCAGCCTTCAGAGATTTTGCAGCTCCAAATAAACTACCCCCTGTATCAAGTAAATCATCATAAAGGACAACTATTTTGCCTGCAACATCACCAACAACCTTTCCACTTTCTGAAACATTAACACCAACACGTTCCTTTTGAATAAACCCAACATCAATTAATCTATCTGGATCCATATCCCTACGTAATTCATTTACCCCTCTCATGCCTCCTGCATCTGGACTAATTAATCTAACATGTTCACGATAAAATTTAATATTATCTTCCTCATAATCACCATTTAATTGAACAATATTCTTAAATGATTGATCTACTTTATTAAGTAAGTAATCTGAAAAGATTGGTCTTGTTTTCAGATGATCAATAGATTTGTAAAAACCTTCAATTTGAGGAGAATGTAAACCTATCGTAATCATATGATCTATACCTGCATGATCTAAAATATCAGCTAAAAATTTTGCTGCTACAAGTTGTCTTTTCCCATATGTTTGATCCTGTCTAGAATAAGGTAAACATGGAACAACTGCTGTAATGTTACGACAATGCGCAGATTTTAATGTTTTTGTAAGCATCATTAAACGGAGAATTTCACCATCAATGTCGGATTCAGAGTTTGGATTGAAAATAACATAACAATCTTTACGTCTCACATTATCCCTGACCGTATAAAGACTTGTGTTATCTAGAAAACGATCAAAATGTAACATTCCTGGTTTTTTATTTAACCCTTGACAAATATCTTTTGCAAGAGGATCTTGATAACTCAAAGTATAATCGCCACTTCCCTTACGACAAATATCTCGATAAGAAAAAACTAAAAAATCATTACTAACTGCATTAAGATTAAATTTATCCAAAACTCTTTTACGCAATTTTGGGGTGTCTGCGATTCTATCAATAAACTTTTCAAAAACAACATCACTTGCATTCATTAATGTATCAACCATAATACGTGGTATAATTTTTCTAACAATATCCTCTAACAACATAACTGATTAAAATAAAACTGATTTTTAACTATTTGGTTACTTTAACACACCTATCCAAACCTAATCTTCATAAAAGCTCAATTCATTTGTTTTTTCATCTACAAATAAATGCTCATTTTCTTTTAAGAAACGTTCTTTAATATGTTTTTGCATCTGTCCCCAGGTTCCTTTCCCTGATAATCCTGTTTTTGGTGTTTTTGCAAGATAGTCATCGGATGTAAATTCAACACCCAAATTTGCAAGTTCTTCAAATTTAGGGAAATCTATCCAGGTATACCATACGCCTTCCTTTTTATATTTCTTTTTTGCAAGCATCAAAACTCGTGAGGGAATATGTTCAGACACTATTTCATAATCATCTAAGAATGGCATCAATGATTGCGTGAATTTTATGATTTCCTCATGAATTGGCATATTTGTACGGCCTAAATTGTTTCTTGATTCGCCAACATGCATGTATCCTTTCACTTCAATAAAATCTGAATCACTTCTTTTAATTAAGGCAGCATAATTTTCTGGTTCAACATCATTGATAAATTTAATTAATGTTAATCTGATACAGGTACGTGCTTTCTTTTCTGCAAGGTAATCTAACGCTTGCATTAATCGTTCCCAGTAATCTTCAAATAATGGTTTATCAACTTCTTTCAATAATTTTTTATTTGGTGCATCTACAGATATGTATAATTGGGTAATTGGTTTAAGATTTTTGATTTGCTCGGGGTATTGGCCATTCGTTACAATGAATGTTGAAACACCATCTTTGTGGAATTTATCAAGTAATTCATTCATCTTTGGATAGATAATTGGTTCACCAGTTAATGAGAGTGCAACATGTTTCACATCCTTAGAGGCTTGGTACGCATGTTTGTTAGCTTTCTCAGATCCACCGTATCCTACAAGTAATTTATGGTGTGCTTCTAAACTTTTTGTGAGAATCATTTGTGGATCATCAACACTCCATTTCCAATCTTTTGAGACTGGTGCTTTGTAACCTCTCCAACAAAAAGTACATCTATTTGCACAACTAATGGAAGTTGACATCTGCATACATTGATGGCTCATAATCCCATAGAATTTCAATTTGTAACATCCACCTTCACCATTAATCATGTTCTTGGTCCACCCACAGGTTTTCACAGCTGAATGCGTTCCAACAACTCTATACTTCTGACGTTCAAGTTCCTCAATTGATTCTTTGGTTAACATATGAGAATATTTCAATAGAGTGTTTAAAAATGTTTGTGTTAAGAAAAGAGGTATAACTTGTTATACTTCACAGAAAGGTTTATATAAAATGAGGTATTTAATTTTAAAATGGATGTATGTATAAAGAATATTAATGAAGAAAATTGGAGATATTTTAAATCTGAATCTAGTAAGCATAATGTAACAATGGGTGAATTGTTTAATAAAATTGTCGGAGAACATAAAGAATCTTGTAATAATAGTAATATTAAAGAAATATTGTTTGGAGAGAAAACACTTAAAGGTTTCGTTACAAGAGATGAATTTAAGAAAAACAGAGAATTTTTCCGAAAGAATTTTAGGATGAAACAATGAGTTATCTGATTGATACAAGTATTCTGATTGAAATAGAAAATAATAATAAAGAAGTTATCAATCAAATTGAAAAATTACCTCACGTTTTAGATTTAGGTTTACAGATTTCACTTTTTACATTTACTGAGTTCTATTATGGGTTAGTGAATAAAATTGATAAAAATAAAAACAAATATTTAGAACGACTTGGCAAATATAAAGTTTTTAACCCAACACACCAAACATCTATTATTTTTTGTGAAATTGTCCATAATTCTCAACAAAATGGAAATCCAATTGCACAATTTGATGCATTTATAGCTGCAACCGCACTCCAACATTCAATGACTCTTATTACACTTGATAAAAATTTTAGTAAAGTTGATAAACTAAAGACTATTATACTTCATAATTAATATGGTTAGATCTCTAGAAGGTAAACATGCAAAGTACTTTGAAGCAATTCTTCAACTTAGAGATACCACTGATGAAGTGAAGGATTGGGTAGATCAAGAAATTAAGAAACTTAACATTGTTGTACCAAGAATTGAAAAAGCTAAAAAAACTAAGGATGGGTGGGATTATTACCTTGCAGATAACAATCAGGGACGTCAATTAGGTTCACGATTACAACAAAAATTTGGGGGGCATTATTGTGTTACCGCATCCCTTCATACAACAATTGATAGTAAGGAAAAATATAGGGTTACAATTTTATTCAGAGAAGCACCATTTAGAAAGAAAGATATTGTAGAATATCAAGGTGATATATATAAAGTTATTTTGATGTCAAAGGATATTTTTTTACAAGATAATAAAACAGGGAAAAAGATTCATGTGAAGTATAAATTCATGGATCAGATTAAACAACTTAATGATGATTAAGAAATTTTAAGTTTTTTCTTCAAGCGAGGGATTTCTTTTTTCATAGCATCTTCACCAATTTTAATAAATCTTGCAGCTTGATCAAAGTCAGCCCAATCAATATCTTTAATTTTAGGTGTAATTTTAAAATCCACATCTGCATGTTTCATTCGTTCATTTGCATAATTATTAGAAAGAACATCTATAGCAGAATGCATGATTGATGTAATATCTGGGACTTGTTTTCCAGAAAGAATCCTTATTACTTTTGCAGGATATAATAATTTATCAAACATCCAACCAAGCATTTTTCTAATGAAATTAGGCCATCGTTCTGGAAACAAATAATTTTTGATATTAAGTAATTCTACAACAATGAATTCATGACGTAAATCTTCAAAGAAACTGCCTTTACGTACTTTAGGTCCTTTCATGATTTTATCTTTATTATACAAATCTACTGCAATCACAACATCAGCACCCATTTCTTGAACAATATCAAAAGGTGTGGGATCTGTTATAACACCATCAATATAACGGTCCCTATTGATAATGGGTGGGGTGAAGATACCTGGGATTGAAATTGAAGCCCGTAATGCACGTGCAAGATTTCCTTCTGTGAATACAACTCGTTCTCTTTTCGTGAGATTATATGCTACAGCTCCAAATTTGAGATCTAGATCTTCAAAATCTTTGCCCTTCACTAATTCATTTATTTTTTTTTCAATTAAATCTCCTTTTAACATCCCTGATTTTGGAATTGTGAAATCAATTATATTTTTCCAAACTGTTGTTGTTGCAACATCCTGCAACTCATCTGGAGACATGCCTGCTGCATATGCAGCTCCTATTACTGCACCCATTGATGTTCCTACAATAATGTCAGGCCTAATATTATGTTTATGAAGAACTTTTAACACGCCAATATGAATCAATCCTCGTGCTGCGCCTGCACCAAGTGCTAAACCTAACTTGACCCTCTTTTTTGTCATGAGGGAAAGAATCTTTTTGAATGTTTTAAAGGTTTGGTTTTGGGAAAACTTTATAACCAAATGTGCCTTCCACAAAATCATGAAAAAAGTGGTGTTTGTATTCGTACTTTTATTATTCTCATTATCTGTAGTGGCTCAAGGGGATGATGCATTTCATTTAAAATTGTTAGCGGTCCAAGAAAATGGAGACAATTTTGTTGGAAGTGATGCTGATTTATATCTAGAGTTAAAAGAAGGTCATGGACGTGTATTTTTAGAAACAAAACCTGCGACTAAAATTGACACGCAAATTTCTACACGATATGCAAAGGAAATCGCATGTAATCATTTCAAATTAAATTGTGATCAATATGATTTCATTTACACAATCAAATCCAATTCAAATATTATTGGAGGTCCATCTGCGGGTGCTGCAATTTCTGCATTGACAACGATTGCAGTATTAGATTTAAAATATGACGAATCTATCACAATCACAGGAACAATTAATTCTGGTGGAACTGTTGGTCCTGTTGGTGGTGTGAAAGAAAAGTTGGAAGCTGCATCTAAAGCTGGTTTAAAGAAAGTGATAATTGCAAAAGGATCAGGTTTACCTTACCCTGGGATTGAAAATTTATCTACAAGGTTAGATCTTGTAGAATATGGCAAAGAAAATTTGAGTCTTGAGGTTATTGAAGTGTTAGATATTGATGAAGTTGTTTTTGAATTAACTGGAAAGCAATTAAATCATAAAGAAGTAATTTTAACAGAGGATGTCCAATATACAAAAATTATGCAAAATTTGCAAACAGTTCTTTGTGAACGTAATGAAAAAATTGTGAATGAAATCAAACAGCAAAACATTGAATTTAACAATTCTTTAAATCAAGATAAAATTGAAAGTTCTCAAAATGCATCTGGGAAAGGAGATTATTATTCTGCCGCAAGTTTCTGTTTTGGGTCAAACATTGATTTACGTAGTTATTATTATGAACAAAAGGAACCTACAATTAATGCTGTACAAAAATTATTTTCTGAATTAGATGCAAAAAATGTTGCACTAGAGAAAAAATTAGATGAGATGGAAATTACAACAATTTCAGATTTGCAAACCAAAATGGTTGTGAAAGATCGGATTGGAGATGTAAAACGTCAGATTGAAGAATTTAATAATACAAAAGATCTTTCAAAGACATATAAAGTTCTTGCATATGGTGAAGAGAGGTTTTTTTCAGCAGTATCGTGGATGGAATTCTTTGAGATGGAAGGAAAAGAATTTATGTTAGATAAAGATCGTATTAAGAATTCTTGTGTTCAAAAAATTTCAGAAGCTGAAGAACGTCATCAATATACTTCATTATTTGTTGGCGAAGAATTTATGAAAGGAATTAATGAAAAAGTTCTTGATGCACGAAAAGCACAAGAAAATGAAGAGTATGAATTGTGTATGATTACATCTTCTCAAGCAAAGGCAGATTCAAATGCAATTCTAAGTTCTTTGGGATTACATAATGAAACAATTGATGAATTTATCACAGCGAAAAAAAAATCTGTTGAACGTATTATATCGCAGAATAGTGAAGAAAAAGTATTCCCAATCTTAGGATATTCATATTACAAGTATGCTTCTACATTGCAGGAAGCACAACCATATAATGCACTAGTCTATTTAGAATATGCTTTAGAGATGAGTGATCTTGGTATTTATTTCCCCGAAGAAAAGAGTTATGTTTCTTCATTCAAAATTAAGGATGAATGGATTTATTTGATGATTGGGATCGCAATAGGAATTGGTATTACAGTTTACTTTCTTAGAAGACGTTAATACGAGAACATTTTTAATAAATTTGATGGATATTAGAACTTTTAACAAAATAGATATAATAAGATTATAATAAGATAAAAAAACCCCTTACCAACCCGAAAGCTGGTAGGGGAAAAAGAGGTGATAGATGTTTAATAAACAGATATTCTGGGTCCTATATAAATCTTTCGGAACTAGGAGTATTCAAAAGTAGTGAAACAACAAACTTTTGTCATAATGAGGTGATGGATATCTAGGAGTTTTGAATAGGAATAGATTTTTATAGATTCATTGATTAAAGAAGAATTATGAAGAAAATCTTAATCATCATCTGCATCTTGCTCCTAGCAACTTCAGTATCTGCTGCAACACTCAAGGGATCTATTTATGATACATCATTAACGCTAGAAAAAGATGTATTAATTGAAATTGATCAGCAGAAGTTTCTTGCAAAAGATGGGACGTACCAATTTCAAATTGATGAGGGTACATATGAATTGACGGCGAGAAAGGGTTTGACCGAGATTAAAGAAGATGTTGTTGTAAAAGGTGATGAAGTTGTGTATGATGTCTTCCTATTAGCTAATTTTAAGGATGAGGATCAGTTGTGGAAGGAAACAGATGAGG
>JABMOA010000095.1 GCA_013204355.1 Candidatus Woesearchaeota archaeon
ATATTTATATATTAAATGAATACTTCTATACCCATCAGATTTTGGATAAGTGATATAATCTTTTTCATTTACTTTTTTATGTTTTAAATCACTTTTAATATAATAATCATGATGAAGTTTTCTAGCTAATAATACATCTGACATCACAACTCTACATCCTGCAATATCCTGCATTTGTGTCAATTTCATAGTTGGATTATTTCCACCATATTTTCTATTTAATTTTTTAATAATAGAAGGAACACGTTTAAGCCGTTGTGCAGACAACGCTCGTGGATCTATCTTTTCCGAAACCTCTTTTAATCGCTTCTTAAAAATATGCATGGGATAACTATGTGATGCTCTCCAATTACTTAATATCTCTAATGCATTATCCTTATCTTCCTCAGAACTCGTGGTATCGCATAATGCGATACCAGCTAAATCAGTCTTTGATTTTGAAAACTCTTTAGGATTAACTTTTTTCATGATAAGGAAAAACATCCTTTTCTATTTAACTGTTTCCATTTTGCGCAACAAGAGTGAAAAACAGGCGTCAAGTTGCGCGGAACGAATCAAAGCGAAATATCCCACTCAAAAGAAGAGAAGGAGGCAGATTTTGAGAAATTGGAAAAGTGAAGAAAAACGCAAATGTCGAGTTGCGCGGAATTATCTTAAAAAAATGTCGAGTTGCGCGGTAAAAATCTATTAGTTCAAATCCAATAATTCACCTTACAAACCCATTCAACGCACCAACAATCCACACCATACCTTCGGTATCAAGCCCACAATACGCAAGCAAATCCGCACAAACTTTCTCATCAGCATAACCTTTAAGAAACATTGTACCAGCGAGCTTTCCATCCTTAATCGCCAACTCTGAATAATCCTTCCCAGTCACAGCTGGCAAAACTTTCTTTAAACTGCAGCTTCCTTTCTGCAAGGGGTTGTAATACCAGAAGTTGAAGAACACGTCCCTAAGATCTACGATTCTATCAATAACTGAATTCGCCCAATCCATATCATCAAACATTTCACCCAATTCTTGTAATCGTCCAATCTCAAAGGATTTACTAAATACAATAATAGAACCAGTTGAACCTAAGACTTTCTTCAATTCTAAATAAAATTCTTTTTGACAATCTAAACTCTTCCCAAGAAATTCATGATGCTGATCATTTACATGAACGCTATATTGAAACAAAACTTGTTGATAGGGCCATCCGCCATCACATAAAGGAATGGCTGTCTGGAAGGATTCAAAGTCCATATAATGGAGTGGTTCTTGCAATCCATTCAGAAATCCTTGAATCTTCTCTTTTTCAACATGCATCTCTCCTTTAAATTGAATCTGTTGTTTATCTGTAATCTTAAAAGAGGATGGTAATGCACCTATCTTTGCAATGCCTTGATCTAACAACTCAAAAGCTTTCTTCTTTCTAATATTATACAATTCAAACACGCTCCCTTCTGGAAGGAAATCCCAACAAAGATCTGTTAAAGGACAATCATAAGGGGTTGTACATTGTAACCCAATTTTTGTCTGTGGTTGGATATTGGTTCTCATTAATTTCAACATTCCTTCCACTTTTGCAGGAACTGTTCCAATCAATTCATCAACACGTTCTGTAATATCTTCTTTGGTAAAGAATTCATGAACATCAACCTCACCATTTTTAACAAACTTATTATTAACATACATCAGATAACAATTCTTAATTACAAGCCCACATTTCTCATACACATATTTCTGAAATGCAACATCTTCAACATTGATATCTTTTACAGATGTACCACTTTTCACTTCAATGATATCCCATCCATCTCCATTTGGAATTAATATATCGGCTCTAGAATACAATACATCTGCACAGAGTGCAACTTCAAAGCAAGGCTTACCCAACTTCAATACTTCTTTTGATTTCTTTAGATTACCAATAAAATCATCTTCAGGAATATCTATCCCTTCGGGAAACATTGTCTTTGCAAACTGACCAACTTCATGACCTTGATCAAAGATTTCCTGTTGATTTACAGAAATTTCTGGAAATTGATCTGGTTGATGAATTTTAATCCAGAACTGTTTAGGGCATTGAAGTCCAAGAAGGTATTTTGATTTGGATAAGAGCATTTAGATATGGAAGAGTGAGTTTATTAAAAAGATTGTGTAAAGTTTCTTTTGATATTCCAATTTGGAATTTCAAAGATTTAACTTTTTATCAGGATGTTTATTTGTTTGCTGAAGTAATTTATCAAAATCTGATTCAAATAATCTATCTTGGATAATCCGATATTTTTGAAACTCACTTTCTGCAAATTCTTTAGCAATTTGATTAGTTATTTTACCTGCATGTTTTAAAATCTCTCTTTCATCAAATTCTAAAAA
>JABMOA010000096.1 GCA_013204355.1 Candidatus Woesearchaeota archaeon
GTATAGCGCACGACTGATATACCTATTAAGCAGTTATCGTGAGGTCCGGAGTTCAAATCTCCGCGGGACCACTTTTTTTAATAAGTCTAATGACGGGTCTGATTTTTTCCTCCGTGATTTAATGGTGTTTTTAGAGAAGTTTATTTTAAAAATGGTATTCTTATCACGGAGCTTTGAATCATACCCCTAATGACGAATAATTTATAAACCCCTAATTGTTTTATCATTTTATGTTTTTTCAACATCACGATATTATTAAAAAAGAGGTTAAGGCAGCAATTAATTGGGCTGCGGGTGAATATTCTTATTTAATTAAATTACTTCAAAAATTAGAACATATTAATGGTTCTTCTGAATCGTTGAATGCTTTTAAACAAGCAAAACATTTTCTTTTATTTGTTAATCTATCTGAACGACGGTTAGAGAATCATTTAAACAGACTTAAAAAAGCAGTGAAGGATTATCCCTCATTAAGAGTTTTAGAAGAGGATATAGAAGTTCCTGAAAATGAATTACTAAAGGCTTTTTCTTTATATGATGGTGAATTTAAAAATGAACTTGAAGCGTTACATGGGATAATTAAAAGGAAGTGGAAATTAAAATTATTAGGACAAACCGCTACAATTGAGGATGCACAGAAAAGAATTTCAAAAATTGTTGCTGGTCTTGTTGATCAGGTTAAAGTTTTAGTCCGATGGACTGGTGCTTTAGAGAAAACATTATTAGATTTTAAAAAGGAAGAAGAAAAAATGAGTTTAGATTCTCTTGAAAGTAGAAGAGCATTTTTGAGAAAAAGTTTAGTAGCAGGAGTGGCCACAATTTTTGCGAAAGAGTTACTCAAACCAAATTCTGCTCAAGCTATGCCTAGAAACTCTTCTTTTCAACGTTTACAATCTTCTTCTTCAATTAAGATACTAAAGCGAGATACCTGTTTTGGAAAACCTTTGTTATGTAATCTTATCATTAAGGCATCTCAATATATTGATGAAAAATACGGTTCCTCTTCTCTTATTGTTAAAGATATTAGTAAAACGCTTGGAGGGCCACTTCCCCCTCACAAAAGTCATCAACATGGAATTGATGTTGATCTTGGGATTTATATTTATACTAATAATACTTATAAAAATATATTCTGGCATCTTGCTAAAGATCATTTTAATGATAATACATGGCAAATTAATTGGGATTTCATCAAAATTCTACAACAATATGCTCCTCTTAGTTACATTTTTTTAGATAAAGCCTATATCAAGGGGATTAAAATTTATGTTGAAAATTCTGCACCAGGAGAATGGGACAAATATGGTAAATTATTACGGCATGCTGGAGGCCATAAAGATCATTTCCATATTCGTGTTCAAACTTGAAATCTGAGGACATATAAACATCAATTTTCAAGAATGTGTGTCTATTTAGGGTTGTATTACATTTGGTTTTTTATTTTAAGTAAAGTGTATGATAGCTAGTTATTTAAATATAATGCCCACTCAAGAATATACACCAATCCCTATAAATCTTTAAATACCCGTTAGTACTCAAGAATACTCAATAGTATCACTTGGGGGTGTATTTACATGAATATGAAAAAAATTTTATTGATTACAGTTGCATTATTACTTATGGTATTTCTAGTAGGTTGTCTAGATTACAAAGCTTATGAAGCTCCGGCTGGAGATGACACAGACGCAGCACTTCTCTCAGAAATTGAACAGTTAGAAAAAGAGTTAGCTGCAGGCCCAACAACAGTTGAAGAAGATGTCGTTCTTCCAGAATTAAAAGAAGACACTGGAACACCTAAAACAACTTCTGAAACTACAAGCGAATTAAAAGTTATTACAATTAAAGAAAATGAAGTTCTTAAATTAAATGTTAAAACAAATGATCCAGATCAAGATCCTGTTACCTTAACATTCAGTAAACCGCTTGACCAAATAGGTCAGTGGAAAACAAATTATGGTGATGCAGGTGAATATCAAGTAACTATTGCAGCAACAGATGGAAAATTAACAACGGAACAAAAAGTGAAAATTGTTGTTGAGCGTGTTAATGTTCCTCCTGTAATTGGAACTGTTGTTGATATTACAGTAAGAGAAGGCCAGATAGTAAATTTTGAACCAGTTGTGACCGACCCTAATGGTGATGCAATAAATGTAGATGTTTCTGAACCTTTAAAATCAGGTACTTTTGCAACTGATCATACAAGTGCAGGCGAGTATAAAATTAAAGTAACTGCAAGTGATGGTGAATTAGGTGCAGAAAAGATATTCAAGTTAACTGTTACCGATGTTAATGAAAAACCAATCATTGCGGGTGTTCAAGATTTAACTGTTAAAGAAGGTACAAAAGTAGAAATTAAACCTATCGTAACAGATTTAGATAATGATAACCTTATAATCAAAATCAGCGATCCAGTTGGGGATGATGGTGTGTGGTTAACAGAATTCACTGACCATGGCGAATACCAAATTACAATAACAGTTGATGATGGTAAAGACGTTGTAACTAAAAAAATTAAATTAGTTGTTGAAGACGTGAACATGCCACCACAAATTGTTGAAATTGGATTAGCATCCAATTAATTCCTTTAAAAATGAAATTCATTTTTTGGGTCCCAACAAGATACTGTTAAGGATTTTTTTTTTAATTTAATATTTTAATTATATGTTGAGGAGGAGAATCATGCGACGTCACACATTTATTGTACTATTAGTATTACTGCTTGTCATCAGTAGCGTTTTTGCTGCAACAAGAGTATTCCATGTAGAAGAAACAGATTTCGTTAAAATAAATGTGAACGCTATAGATCCCGATCAAGATAGGATTACCTATACTTTCTCTGAACCTTTAGATGAAAAAGGTGAGTGGCAAACAGATTTTGGCGATGCTGGTGAATATCTTGTAAATATTACAGCTTCAGATGGTCAAGGGTCTTCTGTTGAACAAGTGAAAGTTATTGTTGATTCAAAAAATCGTGCACCTTTTATTAAAGATAAAGTAATTACAGTACATGAAAATGAAGTTGTTGATTTAAAAAAAGTAGTTCAAGATTATGAAAACGATCCTTTAGATTTCTTTTTTCCAGGACCTTTTGATAAAGAGGGATTATGGAAACCAAGTTATTCTGATGCAGGAACCTATGTCTTTACATTTACTATAAATGATGGTGAATACGAAGTGCCCGCAAGAGTTGAAGTGATTGTGAAGCAACAGAATCAACCTCCGGAGATTCACGCAATATTTTCTCAAGAAAAAACAATAAATGTTAAAGAAGGAAGTGTTTTCAAATTTTTTGTAACCGCACGTGATGGCGATGGAGATGATATAAAAATCACATGGAAATTAGATGGAAAGTTAATTAGTCAGAAAACAAAAGATTCTTATGAATTTGATTTTGAGAGTGCAGGAGAACAGATTTTAGAATTAACCTTGGGTGATTCTCAAGATTCAATTAATCAAGAATGGAAGATTGTTGTTGAAAATACGAATAGAATGCCAGAATTTGATGCTGGAAAATACACCGTAAAGGAAGGTGAAAAAGTAATCTTGAAATTACATGAACAAGATCAAGACGGTGATACATTGACTTATATTTTTGAAGAACCTTTTAATGAAAATGGTGTATGGGCAACAGGTTATGATGATGCTGGCGTTATCTATGTGAAAATTATTGCAAAAGATCAAGATTTCACTGTAGAAAAAGAAGTAATCGTTACAGTTCTTGATGTAGATCGGAAACCAGAATTATTATTGCCTGAAAGTATTACAGTACGTGAAGGAGAACGGTTAAATTGGAATATTAATACCACAGATTTAGATGGTGATTTAATTACATTAACTATTGAAGGTGCACCAGAAGGATCAACCTTATATTCTAATAACAAAATTTTTGTATATGAGCCAGGATTTGATGTGTTATCTCGGAAAGGCGGATTTTTTAGTACTATTTTGAATTCTTTACGATTAGAAAAACATTTTATGAAAGATCAGAAGCATGAATTAACAGTTAAATCCTGTGGGAAAGATCTTTGTAGTAGCGGCACAACAAATCTTTACATTAAAAATGTGAATCGTGCTCCTATATTTAATGAAATGGAGGAATCTGTCACGGTTACAGAATCAGAATTATTAACTTTGACACCAACTGCAACTGATCCAGATGGAGATGTTGTGCATTTTTCATTCTCAGAACCTCTTGATTTAAGGACAGGACAATGGATTCCAATGTATGGAGAGAATGGCGTTTATGAAATTTATATCGCAGCAGAAGATGGGGAATTGACAACAACAACACCTGTAAAAGTACGTGTATTAAAAAAGAATAGAGAACCATCATTAGATGTTATGGATGAAGTTCTTGTTAATGAAGGAAAAACATTTTCTTTTGCAATTAGTGGAAGTGATGAAGATCAAGATAACTTAACCTTAGTATTAAAGAATTTACCGCAAGGCGCATCATTTAAAGATGGATTGTTTGAGTGGAATGCGCCAGCTACATTTGTTGTAAATAAAACAGATTCATGGTGGAACAATTTTGTCAGTGGATGGTCTTATAGTAATAAGAGATTAAATTCAGAAAAA
>JABMOA010000097.1 GCA_013204355.1 Candidatus Woesearchaeota archaeon
ACGTAATATTGCTCAATCTAATAATTGGGCACAACCTTTAATGACCGAGGATTCTTTAGATATGTTAATCTCGCATGTCCCACCTACAAATGGAAAAGGAGTAACACGAGAAAGTTCAGTTCAAAATTTGAAAAATTTATTATTTCAACGTCGTGAAAGAGGTTTAAAAAGTCCAAAAGTAATTATGTCAGGACATTTACATACGAGTACCAGTGTAGGTTATAATGAAGAATTAGATGCATTATGGATTCAACCAGGAACTGCAGGATATAATCACAATGAAGGAGACCATAGTAGTTTTGTAATTGTTAATACTAATGATCAAACTAAAGACGTTGAATCTGTAGAGGAACATAGAATTTATAATAAAGATGATGGGTCACAAGAAGTAGAACATTATGGAACCCATAAAATTGATTTATCTCAAAAGAAATTAGAAGACCGTGTAAATTTTAAAGACGTTAGAAAAGTAGTAATTGATGCTCATCAAAAAGATTACAAAGATTTCCGAACAATGGATGTTAATCATAGATTGTTGAAGGAAGGGATTAGGTTAGATTATGATAGTTTCAAAAGTGCTGAGGAAAAAGAAGAAGCATTGATTAATAATTTCTCATTATTACAGGTGTATACTGATAGAGTTAAGACAACCATTAAAGATGTTATTGAAACAGAACGTCGTGAACTAGCAAAAGAAAAAGGTAACGAAGAATTAAAAGATTTTCAACTAGATGGTTTACGAAAAAATATTTATCTAAAACTATCTGATATAGCTGCGAAAATGTTTCATACAACATATGAAGAGCTTCATGCAATAGATGCAACAATTAATGAAAATGTACATAGAGATAATATGTTGTTCCGTGCGTATGGAATCAGAGAACACGACATCAATAAATTTGTAACCATCGAAGAATCTGCAAAAGTTGATGATTTCAAATATTCTTTTGGTGCAGAATTAACAAACAAAGCAATGCAAGCGACATCAAATAGTTGGCAAAATAAAATATTAAGTAGATTAGGGCCAAAAGATTTTCAAGAGATGGCTGAATTGCATTTATCACAAAAAGTAAAAAGAACACGGGATATGCGAAATAAAAAAGAAGCATTAGATTTTTGGGCAAAATCCAATCAACAAGGTTTAATTACATCTCAAGATGCTCTTAAAACCTCAATGTATGAAGAGAAAGAAGGATATATGTCCAAGGAACGATCTGAAGATGATTTATATAAATTACTTGATGCGCAAGATATCCAAAAAAAGATACGAAATATGCCTGATTCTAAAACTGCACAAAAAAGGAGAGATGAAGAAACGAAGGAAATTAAAAAAAGAGAAAAAGAAGAATTAATTGAAAATCTTCAAAGAAAATACAAAAATGAATCGCCTATTTTTATAGATACAAGGGGTAACTTTGTGTTTACACAAGATCAAAATGGTCAACTAAAAAGAGATTATGAATTTAATCAACAGATTCCTGAAAACTATAAATTATCTGATATTATAGATGAAATAGATTATACCCCTAAAAGATTAGAAACATTACTAAAAGATAAAAAGGCACTTTTATTTAATAATTCAAATAATTTAAGATATTTAGGGATATTAAAAGATGGAAGAATTGAAGGAAGAATACCTTTAGAAAAATCAGATAACATTGATTATTCAAAATTTGAAACATATAAAGAAACACAAGAAGGACCTCTGATCAATTATAAGAGAGAAAATTAATCTAAATGGATAAAAAAGTGTGCCTACCCCCCTTAAAAAAAGAAGAGCAGGCACCTTCCTTGGCGGAAGCAGGATTAGGCAGCTATTTTGTAGCTGTCTATTTTCTTCACAGGAGTATTCCCAAGAGAAATTCTCATCCCATCACGAGCATAGATAAAGTCTCCACGGAAACCTTCACCAATTGCATAATCTCTGACATGTGTTTCTAAAGATTTCATGATGTCGTCTGTATGGTATGGTGCATGGTGCGTTCCAATAATGGTTTTTACACCTGCTTCGTTTGCTAAATCAACAATTTGCTCCACAGTTGGATGTCCAAAGCCTCGTACGAAAGGCATAGTAACATTATATTCCTCATGTGTATTCTGAGTGTCTGCTAGTAAAACATCTGCACCACGAATGAAGTTTACGTATTTTGCTTTAAGTTCTGCTGCATGTGGTTGAACAATCCCTCCAGGTGTGTAATCAAATTCTAGGTCTGTTGTGTAGACTACTGAAACATTTCCATCAGTAGTTGGTATGTTGAACCTATATCCAATTGATCCACCCATTCCTTTTGGGGGGTGGTAATTTGAAATTGTTTTCATTTCAGAGTCAGGGTATTGGATTGTTTCACCTCCTTCAAGAATATAGAATGCTTTATTTAATCCTCCTAGTTGAGATAATGGCACTGGCCACAAGTCTTCTCCATCAAAGAATTTGTCAAGACTATTCTTTGCATTTTCATTCCCTGTTAGATATATTCCATTTTCTAAGTTGTTAAAGTACATACTTCCTGCACAACCCATGTTTAAGTGATCAGCATGTCCATGTGATAAGTTTAAATATGCACGACCAATGTTTGGCGTTAGTTGTTTTGATGCTCGCGTGATTCCTGTTCCTGCATCTAAGAACCGTAGTACATCACCAATTTGTAATGTATAACAACTAGTGTCTCCACCAAATTCCATAAACTCTGCTGAACCGCAAGGTACACTCCCTCTGGTTCCCCATATTCTTAATTCAATTTCGTTTGCCATTTTATTTATCTCCCTTCCGCCAAAAAGGAAGAACCTCTCAAGAGATCATTTTTCATCTCTTATGGAATATATGAAGCCAAAGATATATTTAAAACAAGATAGAGCAAAATTAGTAAAAAAGCGAAAAGTTTATCATGAAATCAAGCTTTATGATATTTTATGAGGGTATTAACACATAAAAATCCGGAATTAATTCTGGATACTAAAGATTGGCGTATTTTGCAGGAATTAATTGCAAATGTACGGCAACCTATATCTCAAATTGCAAAAAAATGTTTATTATCTCGGCAATCAGTTGAATATCGTTTGAAACAATTGGACGAAAATAAGTTAATTATTGGATCAAGAACTGTTGTAAATAATAAAAAATTAGGATATAAATCATATCACATTTTTCTTGAGGTCCATACACCACAAGAAGAACAAAAAATATTAGAACGTGCAGAAAAAGCTCTTTTTTGTAATGCAATTATTGTCTATAGTGGGAAATATAATTTAGAAATTTCTATTATGGCAAGAGATGAAGCAGAATTCTCAAAACTATATCAAGAGTTAATTACAGATGTGAGAATTAGAAATGATGTTGTTCTTGTATTATTAGAGGGGATTAAAACTGAAGTTCTTCCAAAGAAATGTTTTCCTGAGATGAAAGAAATGAAAGTGAAAAAGTTTGAAAAATCAATCAAAAAAAATAAAGATCAAAAACAGAGTATTGATCAAAATGATTTGATAATATTACATGCATTATCAAAAGATGCACAAATCAGTAATTTGACTTTGGCAAAAAAATTAGATGTTTCAAAAGATACAATTAAATACCGTATTACAAAATTAGAACATGAAGGATATATTATTCAATATCGTCCTGTTGTAAATTATTCAGTCCTTGGATTTTCTATTAATTCTCTTTTAATTAAGACAAACCACAATCCTGATGCAATTAAAGAATTTGAAGCAGGTATAAAGAAACATGATGCAGTGCTATGGGCTGCAAAGACATTTGGATATTATAATTATATTGTCTATGCGATCACAAAAGATTTAGAAGAATTTCATGATGTTATAAATGGGATGAAAGAAAATTTTAGTAATTCAATAAAAACATATGAAATTCTGTTTGCATTTAAAGAATTAAAATATAATTTTATGGCTGATAATATGTTAGAAAATTAATCTTTAGGTTGCCAGTCTTTCCACATTCCTTCATCTTTAATTTCTTGTTCGTCTCTGACACCAAATTCTTCTGCGATTTGTTCAATGACATCTTTTTCTTTGACGACTTTTCCAGATTCAAATTTGTAGGAATCTAACTGTTTTTTTATTTGAGCATAAATATAAGCGGTGTCACGACTAAGATTCCCTTTGAATCCTGATTCTAGAGGAAATGTGTAAATATATTTGTTAATTAATCCTTTCACAAAATAAACCCAAGGTTGCATCCCCCACCTATTTTGATAATCTCCAAGTAGCCAAGAATCAAATACGATTTTAATATCACCATTTTGAAATTTACGTGGAAGACCATTAATTTCTTCAGTTGTTTCTGTAACTTTATCAAATATAATTTTGATTTTAATCATGAATGTCATGTAATCAGTAAATTCTTTGAATGGACGTAATTCTATATAGGATTGTTTTCCTGCTTCTGCAACTAATTCTTCACTTCGTTTTTCTCGTTTCTCGTATCCTTTTTCTTCAATTGCTTGATTAATCACGTGAAAAATTTCATCAGATCTAAAGATACCTTTATACAACAGTTCTTTGTTGTTTACGACTAAATCCTTTTCGTTATGTAATTGCATTTTTATTTTTGATATGTATATTTTGTTACATTGAGATAATTTTGTATTTTGTCATGTAAATCTTCTACATCACTTTTGATCCAGGTTTCAAATTTGTTGTAATGATTTTTGAAAAAGTATTTCTCAAATATGATACTAAGAAACCAAAAAAATGGAGAACTATGCCATTTGTTGAATCTATCGGAGACTACATAGCCGTTAAAAGTTATTCTGATAACACCATGATCTAAACGAAGTAATTGGTTATCTTTCTGAATTTCAACATCTTTGATGTTTGTCATATTAAGTTTAATTTGAACTGCAAGTTTATAATAATCAGATGCAGATTTCCATGGTTCAAGAATAATACGAATCTGTTTTCCTTCTGGCGTTATTTGTTCTTGGTTTAATTTTTCATACCAATCCCATCCCTTTTCTAAGAACCATGATGATATTAATGATGTTAATTCTCCTGCATTAAAAAGTCCTTCATAGCTAAATTTAAGTTGATCAATTACTAAATTTCGTTCAGCCATATATTCTGAAAAGATGTTTGATTTTATAAATTATACGGAATCAACCAACGCAATGTCTAAACTGAACTACCACAAAGTTTAAGAATGAGTTTAGTACCCTTATTTTTATCAAAGAGGGAGTATGGCAAAAAGATTTTGGAAAGGACTGTGGAAAAAACTAAAAAGTAATCCATTTACTAAAAAAAGTCATGTTAAATTGGGATTATATGGCCCACCAAATGGGGGGAAGTCTACATTAGCAAACAGAATCTGTCAGGATTGGTTAGGGGAAGAGATGTCTTCTGTTTCTCATATTGCGCATGAAACACGTGAAATTAAAATTAAAGAACAAGTTACAATTAAAAATAAAAAAGGAAAAGAATTAACATTTTCTTTGGTTGATACGCCTGGAATTTCTACAAGAATTGATTATGAAGATTTCCTAAAAAAAGGAATTAAAAAGAAAGAAGCAAAAGAACGTGCAAAAGAAGCAACTAAAGGTGTCATTGAATCTATTAAGTGGTTAGATAATATGGATTCTGTGGTCATTGTTTTAGATGCAACGCAAGACCCATATTCACAAGTAAATATTACAATTATCGGAAACCTTCAAGCACGGGATATTCCTGTGTTAATTGTTGCGAATAAAGTTGATTTAAAACGAGCAAGTATGGACACTATTAAGGCTGCGTTTCCACAGTATGAGATTGTGGGGATTTCTGCAAAATATGGAAAAAATATTGAAGAGTTTTATGAAGAATTATTTAAACTTACAAAATAATACGATAAATAAGAAGGTTTAAAAACATTAAAAAAATACAAATCATAAAAATTCGTGAAAGCATTCCACTAATTACAGAATGCTTGTCTTCACAACGAATTTTTAGGATGCAAATCAAGCAAAGCTTGATTGCACAAAAAATCTGAGATTTTTTTGTGCCAAAAATTTCTAAGGAAATTTTAGTGCATTATAAAAAAATGAGGTTACTATGGTTACATTCCAATATATTCCATTTCATGATATAGAACAATTGAGTTCCGCTAAACGTGTGAACAAGTTGTTAAATATTGTAAAGGATGATAAGATCGTGCTTATGGAAGGACGTTTAAAGAAACAAGAAGAAGCTGATTTAATTGAAATAACCATGGAAGAAATTAGTCCTAAGTTTAAAGGTATTGAATTAAGTGTTATATATCCAGATAAAAATAAGCAAACAAATATGCAGAAAATGAAAGGTGCGTTTGCAAATGTTCTTCTTGGGGACAGACAAGGTATGACAATTATTGGGCCAGCATCTATCGTAAAAAAAATTGAGAAAAATCCTGATAAAATTGAACTTTTTACAAATGATACAAAGAGTTCAACACGTTATCGTAAGCGTAGTAAAAGGAAATAAGCGCGGCCAGACTCAGATCTTGATGTTGTGTTTCATAAGCCTCATAAATTGGCGGCGCATAAAAGGAAATAAAGATGCCACATCAGTGTGTACGTTGTAGTACAATATTCCCGAACGGGGCTCAAGAAATTCTAAAAGGATGTAGTTGTGGTGCTAGATTATTTTTCTTTGTTAAAGATAAGGATATAGAACGTGGTAAGGAATTAGTCAGTAACCTCTCTGAAGAAGATAAAATTCAAATTGAACAAGACATCCGTGAAATAATTCCTGTGAAGGATGAGAGTAATAAAGATGCTCCTGTGATTCTTGATATTGAAGCAATCCGTATCATGGGGCCTGGGAAGTATGAATTAGATATTGTCCATATGTTCAAAAATGACCCCATGGTTATTAAGTTGGAAGAAGGAAAATATATGATTGATCTCCCTCAAGCTTTTTCTAGAGAAAGGAAGAAAAATTAAAATTTTAAGTGATAAAACAGAGAGTATTTTTTGAAATTTATAAGATAACTTTTAACATCTAAAAACATGCATTTTGTCAAAAAAAGCGACACATTTTTAAAAGTTAAGAGATAACTAAGTTATATGAAATTCATACTTAAGAAGATAATTAAAGGAAGACCTTATTATTATTTTAAATTATCTTATCCTCTTTTAAATGAAAGATATAATTTTTCTAAATACATTGGACCTATACTACCACGTGATATGCGCTTCTTAATAGTACAATTATTTACAGAAGTTGCAAAATTCATTGATGAAAAGGTAAAAGTGGAGAAGTTTCCTTACTTTCACCCTCAATCTGTAAAATCAATTGAACATACAAAATTGAAATACATTTTACAAAGTCATGAACTTTTTCAACCAGACTTGCAATTATTTAAAACGTTATTTTACATTTTATTTGTATTAAATTCTAATAGGGCTGAAGGATCAAAAGTTACAAGATCAAATATTGAAGAAGTCATGCAAAAAAAAGTAAAACCACAGACCATTATTGAGAAAGAAGTTATAAATTCCATAAGAGGAATTAATTTTGCATTTTCTAGAAATATGGTCTGGAATGAAAAAAATATTAGAGATGTCCATAAACATTTATTTTGGAATATTCATCCAGAAATTGCAGGCAAGTATAAACGTGTCAATAATATTGTTGGAAATGAAGAAACAACTGAATGGCAAGAAGTTCATAAAGAAATGAAAAATTTATTGATTTGGTTTCAAAAAGAAAAAGGAAAGATGTACGGTCCACAATTAGCATTAGAATTTTATTGGAGATTTGAAGCCATTCACCCATTTGAGGATGGAAATGGAAGAGTTGGAAGAATTTTGTTAAATCGGATTTTACTTGAACAAGGATATGCGCCTGTTGTATTTTTTAGTGAAAATCATCAAGCTCATTGTAACGCGATATCCAAAGCTAAAGTTGGAAAAACATTAAATTTAGCAAAACATTTCATAGATGCTGTTAATAAAACAAATAACGCAATCATCAAATATAAAAAAGAACAACGAGTCACCGGTGGAAGTTCAAAAGTTGGGCAGTGGGAAATAAGTAGAGGCAAGATTCGGATTGGATGATTAAATTTATAAATACATTTAAGTATAACCATTATTATGAAAAACAAAGAATTTTTTTATCTGCAGTACAATAAAGTTAATTGGCAGAATCAGGAAAAAACAAAAATTAATCAATTTGTTAATGAGTACATTATTGACCATTTTATACCTAAAGACAAAGAAATTAAACTATTTGATATTGGATTTGTTTGTACTCTTTTTGTGTTTTCTAAAAAGAATTAAATTTTCCCCTTTACCGCTTTATCAGAAACAATACAACTGTGACCAGAAGGGTCTTCAATTGATATTTTTATTTTTTCTCTTCCTACAAGAATTTTATTTATTTTTTTAATCAAGTTTTTTGCTTTCTTTTTTGCTGCGGGGTCATCTTCAGATTCTCCTGCGGATTGAATAATTTTTTTCGCACGTTCAAAAAGTCCTTCTACATTTGTAACATATCCATTTGATGCTGGACCTGATTCCATTGTAATAATGCGTGGGATTTTAACAGTTGCTTGACCGGATTTAACGATTTTGATGTTTAAATCATCTTCAGAAGTTACTTCTAATGTGTATTTACATGGTTCTTTAGGGTCTGCTGGCTCTACATCAGACTTACGTGTACCGCAAGCTTCACATTCCATGGAAAGGACATAAACTCGTCCAAAGAAGGGAATTTCAATATCTTCTTCTCTAAGTATTGCTTTCCTTTCACCACAAAATGGGCATTCCTGATCTTTAATTTCTGACATATTAGCGATTAAGTGCGATTGCTTTAAAAATATTGCGGGAAGATTTATAAATCAGTGGTTTTATTTGATATTAGATGCACCCGTAGTTTAATGGCTAGAATCCGGGCCTTCCAAACAAGAAAAGTTCAAATCTGAGCTCATCTTGTGATGAGAGCCTGTGATCCGGGTTCGAATCCCGGCGGGTGCACTTATTATCCTCTAACATCATAATATTTATATATCACTACATTCTTCTAAAAATGCTCATCAGAGTCGAAAGACGCCTGTTATGGGAAACTATAACTTCGCAAAGTTCGCTTTGTATTGCCGTTTAGCTTAGAAAATCCAGCTGGTTCATTTAGGTGGTAAAACGGTAGTCTCGAAAGTTCTGGTGAGCTATTCTTCCTTGTTTAATTACTCAACCAACTTTTTCTGCCAGGATCGTAAAGAATCAAAGGTTCCCGTTACAGTAATATCATGCATCTGGTCTTTGCTGAGAATGAGGTGTTTAGGTAGGTGTAATTTGGTCCCTATCTTTTCACGTAATTCTAGAAGTTGTTTTAATTTTTCTTTCTGTGCTGGTGTGTAATGTTTCTTTGTTGACAGGGATACTGTAATAGATTCTTTTTTTCCTTTCTGGATTTCTTCATAGAATTCTTTTGCGTAATTTCGTACGACAGGATGGACCTCTCGCATTTTTCGCCATTCTAAAAGATTTTTTGGTGGTCTAATTGAAAATGAAACTATTTTCTTTGTTGCAAGAATGAAGTGGACTGGACGGTCTACTTTTTTTGCAAGTTTTTCTCTAAGAATAAATAATCTTTTCAAAGTTGCACGTTCATGGGGCTCCATGGCTTTGTAACCTGTAATGTCTTTATAACCACCTTCTTTGTATTCCACATTTTTGTTTTCAATATATTTAAATTCCTCTTCTGCCCACTCAAATCTGTTTTTCTTTTTGAGGTCCTCAATTAATAAATCGCGAATTTCAATAAGATATTTTGTATCTTTGATTGCATATTCTAACATATCAGTTGCCAAAGGACGTTTTGTCCAGTCCGCCATTTGGAATTTGCTTTCTTTCTTTAATTTAAGATAATGTTCGAATAATGATCCTAAGCCAAGTTCTGTTCTTCCAAGTAATAATGCTGCAACTTGTGTGTCAAATATATTTTTTGGACGACATTTTAATTGGTGGTGCAAAATACGGAAATCAAAACCAACATCATGAAAGACTTTTTGAATTTTTGAATTTTGAAGAATTTTGACCAATGAATCTACTTCTTTGAGTACTAATAAATCTAGAATCCAATGATTTGTTTTAGAGGAAATTTGAATTAATGCAAGATAGGAACCATAATGATGAAGATTATTTTCGCATTCTAAATCAATTGCAAGTACCTTTTCTTTACGCCACTCTTTTGCAGCTGTTTCTAGTTTCTGAATTGTATCAATGAATGTAAATGTTGTCATAAGAGGAATACTTGTTTCTTCTTTTAAAAGTGTTTCGATGGAATTGGAGTGATTATAAGAAGTTATACAGCAATCGCGGGAGCAGTTAGTGTTAGTATTTTTTAGGATAAATCTTTTAAAGAAATCAACATGATTTGATGAAATGAGATATAAATTAAAACAAAGATTAATCACAAGTGCTGAAAGTAAGTTTAATGATCATTATGTTGTTGCCGATAATTATGAGGTTGACGGATTACATTTAATTGTTGAAGGTCACTTTCACCCACATTTATCAAGCGTAATTGATTATGTGGTTAAAAACGGTAATAGGCCTACACATTATAGGGTAGAAGATTATGAACAAAGATTAATTGAAAAATCACAATTCGCCATAAAATCCTAAGGGCCCTGTAGAAACCCTCTTTTTCTTTTGTATTAGCGCCCCACGAGCAATCAAAGATTGCTGGGGGGTCCCAAAAAACTTTGTTTTTTGATACCCTGTCAAAGACGAGGCACACGAGA
>JABMOA010000098.1 GCA_013204355.1 Candidatus Woesearchaeota archaeon
GAAAAATGGTTAATGATTTCACTGTATTTTAAAACACATCCAAAAGCAACGGTCGGGGATTTGTGGCAGCCTGAAGAGATCCTTCAAAATGCTGAAGAATATGCAAATGGCGGCATTAAATTTTTAAAAATGATTTATGAGGAAAGTGAAGAGCCATTAGAAGCCCTGGAAGAAGAATTTAGAAAATATCTAGAGTAATCATGTCTGTTGGGATTTCCGAACCAGAACCTGCAGAATATTACAAGCCATACATTGATGATCATTATACAGTATTAGGAGGATTTGATATTGCAAAAAGTAATTCGATATGGATTGCGCTAGTTGCATGTGAAACAGGACGAGGAAATGACATCAGATTTTACAAATGGAAATGGAGATATGAAACTTGGAAAGTTGATCTGGCTAGAATGTCATGCGGGTATTGGAATTGGGATGAAATTTCAGATAAAGTAAATATTTTAAAAGAACGGTTTAAAGTATAGTTTTTCATGAAAAAAATATGGAAGGTCAAATTGAGAGAACAGGGAAAACTCCTATTTATGCAGATTATGGAACCATGTATGCTTTATGTGATCAACAAAATCCTCCTGAATCTTGGAAAGATATCGTAAAAAAATGTGCTCCACCTAACGGACCTAAAGCTGTAGTAATTCCACCATATCAAAGAAAATTGGTTTGGGATGAAGATGATATTGATGCAATAGTACATTCAAAGTCCAATCTATTTGGAACAGTTATTTTAGCAACATTTAGTGAAAAAAATCCATGGATTTTAATTGACGGATTGCAAAGATTTGCAACTGTAACTGCATTTCTGGTTGCTCTTTATGATGAAGTTTTAGCGCCAAAACCCAACAATACTACTGCTGCACCTTATTTCGAATCCATTAGTTTACAATATCAAAGGTTAAGTCCTGTTTACCATCATAATCATGAAATGTTAATGACCCATGGGAGAACAGGGATTAAAAATAGTTACAAAAAACTTTATTCAGATGTAAAAAAATATGTTTTAGAAAAAATCGACTGCACTCCAGAACAGTTTGGTAAAGATATGACGATTACTTTACTACAAAAACAAATTGCAGTTGATCCTTATCATGGGTTTACTAGTGAAATAGAATTAGTAAACACATTTTTAGAAATTAACTCTACAGGAGTAGATCTATCAAAACTTGATTTATTACGAACTTTAATCATTACAAAAGCTTTTCAATTAGGCTGGAGTGAAGATTCAATTGAAGAAGTAGAAAATTCATTCACAGAGGTATTCCAACCTACAAAAACAAATAACTTTACAAAACTACTAGGCACCCAAATATACAATGTTATGTCCGAGTTACAAACCAATGATCCAAAATTCATTTTTCCAAATTGGGATTCTATAGATAAAAGAACATTTGATGATTTATTTCAATATATTGAAACAGTTTATTCTTTAAGAAAAGAAGATCTACCAGGAGATAAAACAAAATATCTTTTCCCATATCTTGCCGAAATTTTTAGATGTGGTGGACTGCCCTTTGCCGCATACATTTGGTTTTACTACAAAAATCACTATTTAAAATTCTTGAATCTAAAGAAACAATTTGAAGAAAAATTAATTTCAGATAATATTGCATCTAAAATGGATGAACAATCTGCAAAGATAGAAGCTTATAAAGATATTAAAAAAATATTAAACGGTCATGAAGAATTAAAAAATCTTCAAAGAGAGTTATTGATTAAACCTGGCATTGCAGGACATGCTTCTGAAGAAAGAAGGTCTGAAATTAATCAAAGAATTGAAGAAATTTATAAAGAAGAAAGTGAATTTGCAGGGCTATTTGATAATCTGCCAGATTTTCTTAATGGAGATCTTGAAACTAGTTCAGATTCACTATTGTTTCTTAGAGCAGCAATACGTCGTGTAATTGATGGTTCAATTGGAAGAACAGATTTTGTTGTACAGAATACCATGAATGAAACATATTCAACATTAGAAGAAGTAGCAAAAGCATTGAATCCAGAAGACGCTGCAGGTAGTTTGAGTGTTGCTCCTTCAAAAGGATGGTTGGTAGGGAGACTTCTCACAATCAACAAGGTCAACTCTCAACTTGTTTTTAATGCATGTTTACTTCCAAAGCGAACTATTACCAATTTAGATTTTGAACCATTAATTTATTCAAATAGAACAGGATTTTGGAATATTGATCATTTGATTCCAGATAGTGACAAAGATGAAAACCAATCAGGATATAACAATATTCAACATATTGTAAATTTTGCACCATTAGAGGCTGATAAGAACAATTTAGCATCATCTGCTCCTTGTTACGATAAATTAAGTCCAAAGAACCTATACGATCAAGCTAAAGACAGACATGAATATTGTAAATGGCTTGTAGATATTCATTTTGTAAATCATAAAAATGATGTAAAAGAATTAGTCAATGGTGTGGAATACCACCCATTAAACATTCAGAGTAAATTAATCGAAGGAACTAAAATTAGTAGTGAAAGGATTGAGAAAATTCAAGAACTCTTGACCAGTAGATTGTAATGCAGTTATTCGTGCCAAATGTTTAGGCCAATAATCTAAAAACGCATGGATAGTGTAGGGTTCAGATGAATTTCCATATCTAACAAAAAAATGATACATGGATTCATCCTTCATAACAAATGGTATGGTGGAAGGTTTAACATTAATTACA
>JABMOA010000099.1 GCA_013204355.1 Candidatus Woesearchaeota archaeon
AAATGTGACAGTAACTTTCAATTCTACACCTAATGATTTCACTTCATCTTCCACATTTCTTACGAGTTCTGGCCCAAAAGGACACATTGGAGAAGTGAATGTCATAAGAATTTCTACATTGTTATTTTCTATCTTGATATCATAAATTAAGCCCAAGGTCCAGACATCTATACTTAATTCTGGATCAATACAAAGTTCTAGTTTTTTAATTATTTCTTCTTTAGTTACCATTGATTATACCTCTGAATCCTTCTTTCTGGATTTTTTCTGCTAATTCATAACTTCCATGCGCAACGATTTCTCCTTCATTGATGACACTTACAGAATCTGGTTGTAAGTACTGAAGGAATCTGTCGTAATGTGTAATTAATAAAATACCCATCTGACCTTTGACTTTGTTAATTCCTTCTGCGACGATTCTTATTGCATCTACATCCAATCCGGAATCTGTTTCATCAAGCATTGCGTATTTGGGTTCTAACATTAACATCTGTAACATTTCTGCACGTTTCTTTTCTCCACCAGAGAATCCTTCATTCAGATTTCGTTTAAGAAAAGATGAGTCAATGTTGAGAAATTCCATTTTTTCTTTTAAGATTTTATGGAAGTCTATAACAGAAAGGTTTGTACCTTTAACTTCATTCACTGCGGTTCGTAAGAAGTTTGTTATTCTTACACCTGAAATTTCTTGTGGATGTTGGAAGGACAAAAATAAACCTGCTTTTGCACGTTTATCTGTTTTTACTTCTGTGATATCTTTACCATCTAAAAAGACTTTTCCTTTTGTGATTTTATATTTTGGATGGCCCATTAACGCATTTGCTAATGTTGATTTTCCTGATCCGTTAGGTCCCATGAGTGCATGGATTTTTCCTGCATGGATTGTTAATGAAATTCCTTTAAGAATTTCTTTTCCTTCTACTTCTACATATAAATCTTTTATTTCTAACATAAAGCACCTTGTACTGTTTTTAGTGAGAGTAATGCGCATTTCATGCGGACGTAACTAATTGGGATTCCTAAGAGGTTAAGAATATCTTCTTGAGATATTTGTTGTGCTTGTTCTACGCTCATGCCTTTTAGTTTATCTGTTAACATGGAAACTGATGCTTGTGAGATGGCACATCCATGTCCTGTGAATGAGATGTTTTCAATGATGTTGTTGTTGATGTTGAGATAGATTGTTAATTCATCGCCACATGACGTGTTTAATTCACGATGTGATGTTGTGTGTTCTATTTCTCCTTTGTTATGTGGATGTTTGTAGTGATCAATAATATTTTCTTTGTAAATTTCTTCTGTTTCAGAAAGGTCTTCTCCTATTTGGTTTTTGAGGATTAGTGGATTTACTAGACTAGGGTGTGTTTCTTGATTCATTTGAAAACCTCCTGCACTTTCTTAATACCTTCAACAAGTGTGTCTACATCTTCTTTGGTGTTGTAGATGTAAAATGATGCACGTGTTGTGCCATGAATATTTAATTTTTTCATTAATGGCATTGCGCAATGATGTCCTGCTCTAACGCATATATTATGTTTGCTTAAGATCTCTGCAACATCATGCGGATGGATGCCTTCTAATGTGAATGAGAATACAGGAGCACGGTTAATTTGTGGACCGATTATTTTTAATCCTTCTATTGATTGTAATTTTTCTAATGCGTATTCTGTGATGTGTGGATGAGTTGCTGTTTCTAAATATGTAATTGCTGCTGCTAATCCAATTGCACCTGCAATGTTGGGTGTGCCTGCTTCAAATTTATAAGGTGCTTCTTGGAATGTTGATGTTTCGTATGTTACTTCCTTAATCATATCACCACCAAATTGATAGGGTTTGAGATTAGAAAAATCTTTGCCGTATAATATGCCAATACCCGTTGGACCACACATTTTATGTCCGGAGAATGCAAGGAAGTCTATGTCCTTTATGTCTATAGTTAGGTGTGCAATAGATTGTGCAGCGTCAACCACGATTTTTGCGCCTTTGCTGTGTGCGAGCTGTGTTAATGTTTCTATGTCATTGATTGTTCCTAAGACATTTGAAATATGAGTCACTGCAACAATTTTAGTTTTATCTGTGATTAATTCTTTTGCAGCTTCTAGATCTAAATGGTAATCATCTTTTAATGGAATAAATTTAAGGGTGGCTTTTGTTTGTTGCCATGGCACTAAATTTGCATGATGTTCCATTTCTGTTAAAACAATTTCGTCACCTTCCTGAAGGTTTAAGGAAGATGCTAATAAATTTAAAGATTCAGTTGTCCCTTTGGTGAAGACAATATGTTCTGGTGTTGTGTTGATGAATGTTGCAACTGTTGCACGTGCATCTTCAAATGCCAGGGTTGCTTTTTGACTGAGTGTATATAATCCTCTATGAACATTTGCGTTAGATGTTTTATAATAATGAGAGATTGCATCTATAACATGAATCGGTTTTTGGGTTGTTGCTGCGGAATCTAAATAGGTGATTCCCTTTAGAATTGGAAAATCTCCCTTCATTCTTAGAATGTACCCTCCAGTTCTAATTCAATTAATCTGTTTAATTCTACAGCATATTCTAAAGGTAATTCTCTAATGATTGGACTAATGAATCCTTGCACAATGATTTGTGTTGCACGTTCTTCTGAAAGACCTCGTGATTGTAAATAAAAGATTGCTTCTTCTGAAATCTTTCCAACCTTTGCTTCATGTGCTGCATCTACATCGTTGTTTTCTATTTTCAAGAATGGATAGGTATTTGAAATTGAGTGATCATCCATAATTAATGCATCACAGACAACAGATGTTTGTGATCCTCGTGCGTTTGGTTTGATTAATACTAATCCTCTGTAATCTCCAATACCACCGTTTTTACTTATTGATTTGGAGTTGATGTTAGAACGCGTGTTTGGTGCTGTATGAATTGCTTTTGCACCAACATCTTGATGTTGTCCTTTTCCTGCGAATGCGATTGACAGGGAGTCAGAAGAAGCATTCTCTCCACGTAAGATTGAACATGGATAAAGCATCGTTACTGAAGAACCCATGTTTCCAGAGATCCATTGCATCTGTGCATCTTTGTCTACTAATGCTCTTTTGGTGTTTAGGTTGTAAACGTTCTTACTCCAATTTTCAATAGATGAGTATTTCATCTTCGCACCTTCTTTGACAAAGATTTCTACACATCCTGCGTGTAATGAATTTTTAGAATAACGCGGTGAAGAACATCCTTCAATGTAATGTAATTCAGCACCTTCATCTACGATGATTAATGTATGTTCAAATTGACCACCTGTCATTTGATTCATACGGAAGTATGCTTGCAATGGAAGTTCTACTTTTACACCTTTTGGAATGTAAATAAAAGTTCCGCCACTCCATACAGCTGCATGTAGCATGATAAATTTATGATCGTTTACAGGAATACATTGTGTCATAAAATGTTTCTTCACAATGTCTGGATATTTTGTAATTGCCACATCCATGTTTTCAAAAATCACACCTTGCTCTTGGAGAGATTTCTGTAAATTGTGATAGACCATCCCTGAATCATACTGAGCTCCTACTCCTGCTAACGCTGTTTTCTCTGCTTCTGGGATTCCTAATCTATCAAATGTATCTTTAATTTCTTGAGGCACATCATCCCATGAATTAGATTCTGTTGCATTTGGATCTACGAAGTATGTAATTTCTTGAAGGTCTAGATGTTTTAAAGAAGGACCAAAGGAGGGGAGAGGTGTTTCTTGGAATAACTTAAGAGCCTTTAATCTGAGATTCAGCATCCATTCTGGTTCATTTTTGGTTGTGGAAATTAAACGTACAACTTCCTCATTGATACCTACTGGCGCAATCAATTTAGGCGTGTGATTATCAGATGGATCATACATAGCCCGTGATGGTTCAATAATATTCTGTGTTTGTGACATTTTTGGATTTACCTCTTATTTTTAGTTTTTTTATATAGAAATGAGGTGATTATTTATAAACTTAACGATTGTTAAGTTGGTTTGGTTTAGTTTAAGAAATCCATGGGCAAAGACCTAAATATTTTTATGATTACTTCTCCAACCATGTTATGATTTTTCATTTATAATTTCAAACCTTTTAAATT
>JABMOA010000100.1 GCA_013204355.1 Candidatus Woesearchaeota archaeon
ATATAAGCCTTCTCTAACTCTTCTAATTTTGGAGGTAAATAAGCCATTAAATCACTCAATCTCACATCGTATTTTTCCATTAATTCTTTAATTGAAACCCCAGCTAAAAAAACTTCATCAAGGTGTTCAAAACTAAAATAGGATTTATCTCTTAGCGAACTCATATTGTCAGCTAATGGATTACCATATTCCGCTTCATTCTCTCCGTAAAAAATTAAATTGATTCCATGTTGTGCAGCTATTTTTGGAGCAAGATTTTTTTGACCCAAAATAAACGTCTGAAATGGATGTAATAAATTTTCAATGGATAATTTAGTTAGTAGCTTCATTACTTTCCCATTTCGGTAAAAGGAAATATTATCAAAACCACTATCTAGCCAATTTCTCCAATTTTTTAATCCATAATCGGTATATAATATTGGAGGCCAAGTAACCGTTAAGGGATTCATATTGTATTTATACTTCAAAACATGCGCCTGATAAGCACTATCCTTACCTCCACTTCCAGGTACTAGACAATCATAAGAACCATCATTTTTTCGGTGTTTATCTAGAAGTTTAATTAATTCTTCTTCACGCATACCCCAATCAATACTGTCTTTGATTTCAGCTGTCCTACATGCATCACAAACACCATTTTCATCAAAGTTCATTGTAGTTTTTTTGCTATCTTTTGTATGTTTAAATTCTATCGCTGACGTTGGTCGTTGATTTGACATTACACATTTTGTGCAAAATCTAACTTCTTCTGGCAATCCGTAATATGCCTCTAGTTTTTTCTTTTCTGACATTATAATAAGCTATTAATTAAAGCCCAATTTTTATATATAGATATTCCTTTATCTGCACTTTTTTCTGGATGAAATTGTGTTGCAAATATGTTGTTTCTTAAAATTGCAGAACAAAACTCAATTCCATCATAATTAGTAAGTGTTAAAATGCAATCATCATCTTTAGGTTTGACATAATATGAATGAATAAAATACATAAAATCATTATTATTTAAATCTTTTAAAGCTGTATTATCCCATTCGTAATTCAATTTGAAAATTGTATTCCAAGCAATGTGGGGCACTTTAACTTTTCGTTCTTCAATAGTTTCAGGAAAACGTTTTATAATACCTGAAATCAAATCTAAACCTTTCCCAGCACCAAACTCCTCGCTTTCAGTAAATAACAATTGTTGTCCTAAACAAATTCCGAAAATTGGAGTTCCACCATTTACTTTATTTTGTATTGCAGTATCTAGTCCGATTTTTTTTAAATTGTTCATAGCTTCAATAAAGGCTCCAACTCCGGGTAATATCAATGCATCTGCATTTAATATATCTTCACGATTTAAACTTATTTCAGCATTAATACCTACTGTGTCGCATGCTTGTTTGACACTAAATAGATTACCTAATTGATAATCAATTATTACTACATTTTTTAAATTATTTTCCATTGTAATCTGCAATCAATCTGGTTGTTTTTTAATTCTCTTTTTACATCGTCAATAGTACATGGTTCAAAAGTATGAAAACTTCTTTTCTGGTTCAAAAACTCCACATTACCTTCTAAAGTAGAAGCCTGCGATTCATTTTCTTTAATGAAATGATAATGAAAAAGGGACGAAATCATAGCAGAACTTATATTTCCGTCTTTTAACACATCAACCACATGACTTTGCTTTCCAGCACCACCATGAGCAATTACTGGAATTCCAACTAAACTTGTAACTTTTGTTATTAAATCTAAATCGAATCCTTGCCCTGTTCCTTCTTTATCAACGGATGTAATAACAATTTCTCCAGCGCCTAATTCTGCGACTATTTGCGCCCATTCAAAAACATCAACACCGGTATATTCTCTTCCATTATCGGTGTATGCTAAATACTTTCCGTTGTTCTCTTTAATGGCTTCTATTGCAACTACAATTGTAGAAGATCCAAACATTCGAGAAGCATCTTTGATTAATTGAGGATTCTTGATTGCTGCAGTATTAAGACAAACTTTATCAGCACCAACCCTTAATACTTCTTTTATATCTGAAATTGAACGCAATCCACCTCCAACAGTAATTGGAATAAAAATACTTTTTGCTGTTTCTGAAATGATATCGTGTAAACTGTTACGTTCATAAAGTGAAGCAACAACATCCATAAACATTAATTCATCAGCTCCTTGTTCATAATAGTATTTAGCAAAGTCTGATGGTTTGCCTAACACGCGTAAACCCTCTAAATGAATACCTTTTACTAAATTAGGTCCTTTAATATCTAATCTGGGTATTATTCTAACTGTTTTCATTTTTTAAATAAAATTCTGCCAACGTCCAATCTGCTAATGTATCTATATCAACACTCCGCTCATCGGGCA
>JABMOA010000101.1 GCA_013204355.1 Candidatus Woesearchaeota archaeon
AAATAAATGTTCCCAAGATTCAAACAGTTGAAGAAATTCAAGCTGAAAATACTGAAAATAAAGTGGAAAAAGTAGAAGTTAAAGAAGAAAAGGTTAAGCCTGTTGTTGAAGAAACACCTACAGAACCTGCAATTCCTTCAGAAACACCTGAACCACAAGCAGAAGCATAAAATGGAAAACGAAAAACAACCAAAAGTTGAACCTAAACAAAAAACAGAACAAAAAGCTGTAACTCCAACAGGGGGTCAAATTGCAATAGTATTAGTTCGTGGTTTTATTGATTTACCTCAACCAGTAAGAGATACGTTACATATGCTTAATTTAACACGTAAAAACAATTGTGTTGTAATTACAGATAATATTGTAAACCGAGGCATGATTAAAAAAACAAAAGATTATATTACATATGGAGAAATTTCAGAACAGACATATAAATCTCTGATTGAGAAACGAGGAGAAGAATATCAAGGAAGAGAACAAGACCGTAAGAAAAAATATTCCTATAAATTCACAGAAATTAATGGCACAAAATACAAATCATATTTCCGTTTAAACCCCCCTCGTAAAGGGTTTGGGCGAAAAGGAATTAAAATGGCATTCAAAGTTGGCGGCGGTTTAGGAAATCGTGGCGATAAAATGAATGATTTAATTGAGAGAATGTTATAATTAAAATGGTCGTAAGAAAAACTAAAAAAGTGAACAAGTATAGAGCACACACAACCCATGGTGGTGGCCACAGAAAGAAACGTCGTGGAGCAGGTAGCCGTGGTGGTCGTGGAAATGCAGGTTCAGGTAAACGTGCAGGACATAAAAAACGTCAACCTCTTGCAGGGAGACATGGTTTCAGACCAAGAAGAACAATAGAAACAATTAAAAGTATCAATGTGTCTTTCTTTACTGCGGTCAAAGTTGAAAAACTAGTTGTTGAAGGAAATGCAACGAAAGAAGGTAATACTTACGTTATTGATTTGGCAAAATTAGGTGTTCAAAAATTATTAGGAACCGGAAAGACATCTGTAGCATTAAAATTAACAGTCGCACAAGCATCCGAAGCTGCAATTGAAAAAGTAAAAGCCGCAGGTGGAAATGTGTCTACTTCCGGTAAAACAGAAGTTGCCGAAAAGGCAGAATCAGCATAAGTTGGTTCATAAATACTAATTAAAATGGGTCTCTTCGATACAATAATAGGAAATCTTCCTGAAGTAAAAGGGACAAAGCAACGATTACCCTTTAAAGAGAAGTTAAAATGGACGTTACTAATTCTTGTCTTGTTTTATGTTCTTGGACATATTCCATTATTTGGTTTAGCAGATAACGCATTAGCGAATTTTGAATTCTTATCAATTATTTTAGGAGCATCTTTTGGAAGTATCATTTCTTTAGGAATTGGTCCAATTGTAACAGCATCTATTGTGTTGCAATTACTTTCAGGAACAGGGATCATGAGTTTAGATTTAACGACTTCTGACGGTAAAAGACGATTTCAAGGCTTACAAAAACTCTTAAGTATTTTTTTCATAATCTTTGAAGCTATTATTTATGTAGTGATGGGAGGATTGTCAACGGGAGGATATTATGACCCCGTAACCGGTGGTTTCCTTGTACAATTCGCAGCGAGTGCAGTTCCTTTAGCAGCTAGTCAAATTCTCACACTTAAAATATTCCTCATCGTGCAGCTAACTTTGGGTGGTTTTTTAATCATGTTTATGGACGAAGTTGTCTCAAAATGGGGTTTTGGAAGTGGATTAAGTTTATTCATTGCAGCAGGAGTTGCACAACAAATTATGATTAGATTACTTAATTGGATTCCTCCCGCAGGATCAGAAATTGCATCAGGAGCAATCCCCGCAATATTTCAATCACTCGCAATAGGAGATGTCACAACAGTCGGTTTAATGCTCGCTGGAATCATAAGTACAGTTGTTGTTTTTGGATTAAGTGTTTATGGACAGGCAATGAAAGTAGAAATTCCTTTGTCATTTGGAAAAGTTCGTGGATATGGTATGCGGTGGCCATTAAACTTTTTTTATACATCAAACATTCC
>JABMOA010000102.1 GCA_013204355.1 Candidatus Woesearchaeota archaeon
CACCACCATGCCATGTGAATCGTGGTCGCATTTGAACAGGAAATATACGTTCATTTGCATCATCAAACACAACAGCAGCACCTTTAACACGCGGAAGATGATCTATTTCATCAACCAATCCTGTTCTCATGTAACTTTGTGTTAATTGTCCTAACGCTTCTGTATCCATCTGTGCAGTTAGCCTGTGAGCAAGAACCGTATCTGATTGTGTCATCACATCTGTATGGATTTTTGCAGGTTGTTGTGTTGCTAAAATTAAACTTATACCTGGTTGACGTCCTTCACGTAAAATTGTGATTAATGCATCTGATGCAGCCGTTTTTCCATCGTGAGGGAGAAGTTCATGCGCTTCATCAATTGCTAACCATACTAAAGGTTCTGTCATCTTTTCTTCAGTTTCTTTAGAAAAATAATGCATTGCAGCATCAACGGATTTGAATTCTTCTGTTTTCCTTGCTAACATTCTTTGGTTAAATAACGTACGGCTAATTAAACCCACAACTAATGCTTTAATTTCCCAACCAGACGCCATGGTTGCATATGGAGAAACATCTAATACTGTAACTTGACCACCTGCAACTATATTTTTCAAAGGAGTTCCTTCTTTAGAAAAAATACCCCATCCTTTTGCTTTCTGAAACTGATTGGACACAATATTTTTCACAACTGTCTCAGAATCTTTTTCTTCATCAATAAGAGAAATGAGTTCATCAAGTTCATAAGATACATTTTTATCTTTCAAATTTTGTACAATTTTTGAAATAATAACTCCTTCAGCAGTATTTAATGAAATGTCAAATGCCCTACTCCAATCTAAAGGGTCAACATCAATTGGACGTATTGAAAAAGGAAAATCTGTAGGAATCCCTTGATCTTTATATTTGTAAAAAAAACCTGAAGGAGTGTAAATTTTTACATCTAATGCTTTTGGTTCAAAACCCCATTGTTTTACGAGGTCTGCATTTTGGAGATTAGGATATTTCATGGTCCAATAAATACCCATGGTATCTAAAAGTACAATAGAAAGATTTTGTTTGATTTCCTGAGGCAAATCCGCAAGACCTTCGGCGATAGAACCCATGGTGTAGGACTTCCCTGAATTATGTGAGATCACACCATTAGCGATAAAATTATGGTTCTTAGGGACATGCAAATCATAAACTTTTTTTACTCCTTTTATCTTATTAACAGAAACAATACGATTACCAAATAATTTATTATCTAAATATATTGTCTTCTTCCTTCTATGAGATTGCCAAAAAGAATGTAAAGAAAGTTTTTTTTCTTTTGTTTTATCAACAAAACCTATTTTCTTGAAATTTTCTAAAGAGGTGTGATCAGTTATATTTAATTGATAATTATGGAAACTCTTTCCGTTTAATTTAACAATTTTATCTCTAATTGTTGATTGAATTTCAAAATGCCCTAAGAGTAAATTCAAATCTTCTAGAAATTTTCTAGACTTTGAATAATACACTATGTGACGACCCATTTTATTTACATGACCATCACAAGAAAATAAAGCACTTAAAAAATGAGATTTAAAATTATTAGAACTTTCAAATACAATTTTTGGTACTCTTATTAAATGTGATTTTAAACCTAAAGGAACACCTAAAGCATGTAACTTCCGAACTACTAAACCACTTGAACTTTGAACAACATAACAATTTTCGTTTGTTTTTTTATCTATTCTTACTTTAACTTTAAATTCATCCTCAATATCCCTCTTAGAAGTTTGAAGTACATCTTCAGATTGATTAATTATTCTTAATCTTCTTTTTGTACCATTATACATATAACCCCTTCCATCTTTAAATCGTCCTTTTCGGATTTGCATAGTCCCATCTGCAAGAACAAAACCCAATAACCGAGCAATTCTAAGACTCTCTTTCCTCTTTTTAATCTCGGGTAAATTAAAAGTAGAAATTAATAAATCATTTACCTTTATATCTTTACTTTTTTTCCAAATATTCTTGCCTTTTTCAAAAACAAGTAACAAATGATCTTGAGTAAGGGTTAATTTTTGACCATCATAATTTTCAAGTTCAATCAAATCTTCTTGATCTAATTTATATTCTAATAATTGCGCATTTTCCCACCCAAATTCCTTTCCATCATAAGAATAAATCTTGTCTTTTTTTGGATTAAAATCTTTAATATCCTTATACCCTTGATTTGTAAACACTTTAGTTTCACCAATAAGACAACCACGCTTACCCACTATAAAAACAACATGTGCGCCTGCTACATCCATATACACGGGATTAGAAAGAGACGTTGTCTGTCCCATTTTAACATATTGTTTGCCTATGAGGACAGTACCTTCTTTCCCAAACTTCTCCACATCCTTTTTACTTCTACCAATAATAACATCAAACACCATTTAGTTGAAAATGCAAAGAAAGTACTTAAAAGTTCTGTTTAAGCAGAATAATAATTAATAAAAAAATAAATAAAAAAATCTAAATTTTATCTTCAGTGAGAATGTTAATTCTACTTGACCGTGCTTTACTACTAGTGCCAACTACGTGACGTACACCAACTTTTTCAGCTAATTGTGCAAGATCATCGTTTACTTCACCATCTAACGCTAATGCATAAACACCACCACTTAGACTTTTCAAAGTTGCTTCAAGTTCACTTAAAGGAACATTACCAAGAACTTTCATACTATTATCAAAAATTCGTGCCCCTCGTGTTCCAAATAAATCTTCCATTGCATCTTTCAAAATTTTTCCTTCCGGTGCAATTAAAGGTTTGCTTGAGTTTCCTGAAGATAATGGTCGTTTATTCAAAACTGGTAACGGTTTCTGAGGACGGCCATTTGTTGCTCTTTGTTGAAGTTGTGATGCCTGCGGTGAAGGTTGTGATGCTTGATGAGGTATCCTTTGGTTCTTAAATTGTCTATTAGGACGTGCTTCTTCTTTCAAAGAACCATCATCATTGACACCTAAATCAAGTTTACCTTGTTCAGCGGTGATTTTTCCACGTAACGCTTTATGAATTTCCTTTTTAGTAAGTTCTACAACTTCTTTTCCGTCAGGCGCTTTACAGATAAAATCAATTTCAGCTACCCCTAATAATTCACGAATAATCAAATCTCCGCCACGATCTCCATCTACGAAAACGGTTGTAGTTTTCTGTTTTGTTAATTCCTTGATTGTTTCAGGACAGGAGGTTCCATTCAAAGTAATCACATTTTTGAATCCATGTTTAAGTAAAACAAGAACATCTGCTCTTCCTTCAACAACAATAATATCTTCACTGTCATCAATCATTGGACCGGCTGCTAATTTTTCTCTACCATACTCAACCATTTCCATTTGACGTACTGATTGTGATACTTCATCAGCCAATTCTTGAGAATCAGGGAAAGAACTATCGGTTAAGTTACGTAGTAATTCTTTTGCCCTGTTAACCACAAATTGTCGTTTACTTGTACGAACATCTTCAATTTTCTGAACTAAAACTTCTGCATTACATGGACCAATTCTTTGAATGATTTCTAATGCTGCTGCTATAATAGCAGTTTCTGTTTTATCAAGAGAACTTGGGATTATAATTTCACCTTTTGTTTTTCCTGATGTTGTTTTAACGTTTACTTCAATACGGCCAATCCGTCCACTTCTTTGTAATTCACGTAATTCTAAATCATTTCCTAACAAACCTTCGGTTTGTCCGAAAATAGCTCCTATTACATCTGGTCTATCAACCACACCAGAAATGGTGATGTCAGCTGTTACTATGTATTTTGCCGCTACTGGGCTTATTTTTGCCATTGTATTTCCTCCGAGAAAGAGTAGCTTTTAGAGAAGTTTTTTCTCTGAATGTAAGCTAATGTAATGATCGTGATAAACGTTTAATGACGTTATAATGAGCATACTCTTTCTTTATTTTATAGAAAAATAGATTACCACTTTACTGTTCTTTATTGTGAATGTAAATGATTATGATGGACCTATTTTTCAGGTTTTTGTATTACTTATAATAAAAATATTAAAATTTTTAACATTTTTACTATATTCCAAAATTGAAAATATTCAATTTGTGATATAATAATGAAGCCCGAGTCACTAACCCCTGAATTCATCGCTTGGTTTTACCGTAGACTCCACCAGGTACTCTCGCGACGGGCTATGTGATTAAATTGTAGGGTCTAGTATATAAACCTTATGCTAGAAAAGTTAAAAACTGAAAAACCGAGGAATATTCTAGCTTTTTTCATAGAAAACGCCTAAATATAAACAGTAAAAAAAACCTCAGTAAACCAACATTAGATGCCAGCTTACTGAGGAAAAGAGGTGGTTTTGAGGTGTAATGATATTATTATCCCTCTTCTTTATAAATGTTTTGTCAAATTTGTAACTTTTTAGTAGGAACACCACAACCTACTTAAACAGGAAGGTAATATAGCCCACCATGGTTACATTAAAACACCAAGAGCGATTCAGAACAGATAAAGGAGTCTTTGATGCTCACACAGATAGAACACTCTTTGAATTACAAAGTAAAGGTATTTTTGATAATCTTGAAAGCCCTCTTTCTGTAGGAAAAGAGAGTAATGTGTTTATTGCATTAAAAGACGGAAAAAAAGTTATTGTTAAAATTTACCGAATGCAAAATTGTGATTTTAATTCAATGTTTGATTATATTCGTAAAGATCCACGATATGAATTCATGAAAAAACATAGAAGACAAATTATTATGGCATGGGCTCAACGTGAATTTAAAAATCTTATTAAAGCTGAAAGAGCAGGAATTAAAACCCCTGAACCTCTTGGATGGAGAAACCATATTGTAGTAGAAGAATTTATTGGAGACGTTGAAGCTGCCCCTCCATTGAAAGACCAATATCCCGAAGATCCTGAAAAGTTTTTTAATACAACAATAAAACAAATAAAAATGTTATATGATGCAGGGTTAATTCATGGAGACTTATCTTCATTCAATATCCTAAACCATCATGATGAACCTTACTTTATAGATTACTCACAAGGAACACTTACAAAAACCCCAAATTCCATGGAATTGCTAGAACGAGATGTTAGAAACATATGTAAATTTTTCAAAAAATTGGGTGTAAACACAAATTATGAAGAAACACTTAAAAAGATTGTAGGAAAAAAGTAAGATAATGGAAGAAGATCAAGAATTTAGTTACGAACTTAAAGTTCCCGAAGAACGGGTTGCAGTCTTAATCGGAACAGAGGGATCTACAAAAAAACTAATTGAAGAACAAACAAATTGCCAATTAGACATTTCTAAAGAGGGAGATGTAACTATTTTAGGTAAAGATGGAATGGACCTTTATACAACAAAAGATATTGTAAAAGCAATTGGACGTGGTTTTAATCCACGAGTCGCATTATTATTAATGAAACCTGATTACGCATTAGAATTAGTTGACATGACAGATATTACAGGGAAAAGTAAAAACGATTTATTACGATTAAAAGGACGCGTAATTGGAAAAGGTGGAAAATCACGTGAAGAAATAGAGCGATTAACTGATACAAACATTGTAGTTTATGGAAAAACGGTAGGTATGATTGGAGAAGTTTCACAAGTTACATTAGCACGTCAAGCTATCGCAATGCTACTTAAAGGAAGCATGCATAAAACAGTTTATCACTTCCTAGAACGAAAGAAAAAAGAAATGTTGTTTGGGTAAGACCTACCAAAACACTTATAAATTCCCCTTTAAATTCCAAACCGCATGGCAAAAAGAACAGCGGAAGAACTTGCAAAAAATCAAAGAGAAATTTCTATCGCTGAATTTTTTGAAAAAAATAGACATTTATTAGGGTTTGATAATCCACGACGTTCTCTCTTAACAACAATCAAAGAAGCTGTTGATAATGCATTAGATGCATGTGAAGAAGCAAGAATTCTGCCAGAAGTCCAAGTTGAATTAATTCAATTATCAGAAACAAGATTTCGGGTTATCATTGAAGATAATGGACCTGGAATAATTAAAGCACAAATACCAAAGATTTTTGCAAAGTTATTATATGGGTCAAAGTTCCATAAATTATCTGCAACACGAGGTCAACAAGGTATTGGAATTTCTGCAGCAGTATTGTATGGACAATTAACAACGGGAAAACCCGCCTCCATTACTTCTAAAACTGGAAAGGGAAGATTAGCAGAATTTGTAAAATTAAAAATTGATACTTCTACAAACAACCCTATAATTTCAGATGAAAAAGAAGTGGAATGGGAAGAAAAGGAACATGGAACTCGGATTGAAATTGACATGGAAGCCGCATATCTTAAAGGAAGGCAAAGTGTTGATGAATACATTAAACAAACAGCAATTGTAAATCCTCATTGTACAATTATTTATACAGACCCAAGTGCAAATCAAATTATTTTCCCGCGTGCAACTGAACATCTCCCACCGGAAGCCAAAGAAATTAAACCCCATCCTTATGGAATTGAATTGGGACGTTTGATCAAAATGATTGAATTAACTTCTGCAAAAACCTTGCAACAATTTTTAATGACAGAATTTGTAAGGGTAAGTGCAAATGTTGCAAAGGAAATTTGTGAGAATTCAGCTTTATTACCCAATACAAAACCTAAAAAGATCACACGAGATTCTGCAGAAAATTTGTATAAAGGTATTCAAAAAACTAAAATTATGGCACCACCTACTGATTGTATCTCACCAATTGGTGCAGATTTATTAGAACGCGGATTACGAAAAGAAATTAATGCAGAATTTTATTGTTCAACTACACGTCCTGCTTCCGTATATAGAGGAAATCCTTTTGTTGTTGAAGCGGCATTAGCATTTGGTGGAGAACAACCAGGCGATAAAACAATAAGAGTTATGCGTTTTGCAAATCGTGTTCCTTTATTATATCAACAAGGTGCATGTGGAATTACAAAAGCAATCCAAACAACTTCATGGAAATCTTATGGATTACAACAAAGTAGATCTGCATTACCTGTTGGACCTTGTACTATTGTATTACATGTCACATCAGTATGGGTCCCATTCACCTCAGAAGAAAAATCAGCATTAGCACATTATGACGAATTAATGAAAGAGATGCGTCTTGCATTACAAGAATGTGGACGTAAATTAGCTTCATTTGTAAATAAAAAAAGACGTATTAAAGATGAAGCAAAGAAAAGAAGTTACATTGAAAAATATATTCCTCATGTTGCAGACGCACTAAAAGAGTTATTAGCTTATTCAGAAGTTGAAGAAAAAAATGTTATTGAATTACTAGAAGAATTACTTGAAAAACAAAGAGGAGAAGTTGAAAATGTAGAATTTGATGCTTCTAAAAATACTGAGTATGATGAAAATTTTGCAAATATAG
>JABMOA010000147.1 GCA_013204355.1 Candidatus Woesearchaeota archaeon
AAGGGGGAAAAATCTCCCCCTTACTAAACTATTCTGCTAATTTTGCGAAATAGGATAAGGATTCGTCATCCTCATCATCATCAACCGCAACAGAGCGAGATGATTTCAGACTATTGAGTTCTCCACGAAGATCCTCGGTTAGTGATGGTGCAGAACCACGATAGTCGTCCTCATCATTAACTTCTTCATCAGTACGACGAGAACCTTTAGTTCCAAGAACGGAATCAAGACGAGTCTTCAGTTCTTCATAAGATTTAAACTGACTTGGGACAACAAGTTCAGCAAGAGAGTTTTGCTTCTTCCATAGTGCCTCCAGAGCATCATCGTCATCCAGAAGAGGTCCGGGAACAGCAAACTCACTCGAATCATAGTTACGATATCCGGCAACATTCTTTGCCTTCAGTTTAAAGTTAGCACCTTTCCAGAAATCAAATGGGTCAATTGATTCCTCATCCTCAAATTCAGGTTGCATCGCTGCGGTAAGTTTGTCAAAGATTTTTTTGCCGAACTTATACAGAAAAACACCACCTTCGTTTTCTGGATTAGCGGGGTCTTTTACGACATAAATGTTAGAAATATAAGTCAGTTTGCGCTTCTGTTTGCGGGCAATTTCTTTATTAGAATCTACACCAGAGTTCCAGAGACCCGAATTATGTTCTGAAACTGGATCTTTTTCTCCAATAGTAGTCCTACTATTTTCAATATACCAACCTCCTGTTCCCTGAAATGCGTGACTATAAAGTTTTACAAACGGCAGGTCTTCGCCGTCAGGAGCAGGAAGAAAGCGAATTACGGCATAACCATTATTTGCTTTGTCACATTCGAGTTTCCAGAAACGCTCATCCCCCGAACTACTGCTACTATTCATTTTTTGAACTTCTTTAACTAGTTTTTCAGTTAAAGAACCAAGTTTGGATTGTTTTTTAAGATTTGCAAATGACATTTGGATTTTTTGGATAAATTGGATTTGTTTTTATGACAACTTTATTATAGAAGATTTAT
>JABMOA010000103.1 GCA_013204355.1 Candidatus Woesearchaeota archaeon
AACCGGGATATCCCGAAGGAAACAAGCTCACTAATACTATCCTGTATTCCAGGCTTACGCTTGTATTTCTACAATTTGCGCAGTACCAGATTGTGCCACGCTGGCTTAATAAAGAAAATCACCAACTCTTTATATAAAGATTTCGTATTATTTTACCACACCCCACACTAGACAGGTACGCGCAGAACTTATACAGACTACAAATAAATGGAAAAGTTAATTTGACTCATTTTTATGAAAAGGTTGGTTTCGTTAATCCTAAACATGAAGAAAAATTAAAAGAATATAAAAAGAGAATGGCGATGGGGAGATTTGAATTCGGAAACTAAAACAATTCGTTTTAATTTCTCCCGATCTCCACGTAACCCCAGTTATAACAATTGAGTTTAGTCATTGAACATTCGTTCTCATCGCTCAACTATATGAGCCTCGCCCTAAGATATAAATTTCATATCTTATGTGGCGCTATAACCAAGCTTAGCCACATCGCCAATCCAAGTAGAAAATAAGAGACGTCTTTTATAAAGATTTCTACTTCAAAGAAATAATCTGTAATCCATGCTTTTCAACATCCTCAGCTGACCAGAATGATAATTGATTAGGCTTAAATTTTAAAACGTACCCTATCTCTTTTTCAACAACACGACCTGTAAAATCTTTTGTTTCAGGATCCCATTCTTTAAGAATCAAAGTATCACCTTTTTGGCAATCCCAATCAGCTAGTCGTAATTCAAATGTTTTATTTCCATTAAGAACTTCCTCAAAATATTGTGGGTATATTTTCTTTTCAATTATCATCAAATAATTTCCCAACTTCTTTAACATCTGAAGGATTATTCACAATAGAATGCATACTTCCACCACCATCTCCATTATACCGTGGCATGATATGGATATGTAAATGTGGTACAACCTGCCCACCAGCCGTATTATGATTCCATCCAACATTAAATCCATTTGGGCTTAACTTCTCTTGCAGTAAAGCCATAACTTTTTTCACATCAATCATTAATTCTTTTAATTCATCATTATTATATTCAAACACAGTTTCACCATGTTTCTTAGGAATAACGACCGTATGCCCTTTCGTATGTGGTTTTACATCTAAAAACGCAAGAGAATCCTCATCTTCAAATACTTTATGAGCAGGAATATCTCCATTTACAATCTTACAAAAAACACAATCCATAACTAGAGAGAGAAAAACAAATTTTATAAAGATTACGATACTAACACTCCTATGATAACCGCAAGATCACAAGTAAAAGACATTCTCAAAGAAGAAGGCATGCGTAACATGTCCAATGACTTCATGGAACGATTAGATCAAGAAGTTGATAAATTAATTAAAAACGCAGTGAAACGTGCTAAAGAGAATCTTAGAAAAACTGTCATGGGTAGAGATCTCTAATTCTCTATTTTCGGAGGTGGAGGTAGTGGCAATTCATGTTCAGAAACTATAGGTAAATCAAACTTCATCGTATGTTTAGGCTGATCTCTTACAACAGCAAATTGTTTTCCACCACCTAACTTATCCAATTTTTCTTGCAACAATAGAATCTTAGCTTCAATTAACTTTACTTTAGAAATATCTTTCTCCATCTCTTTCATCATTTCAAGTTCACTTTTCACAGCTGATAAACGATGATACAACATTTCTAATTGTGCCGTTCCTGAATCTAATGATTCTTCAACAATTTCATTATCGCTACCTTTACTCGTCATGTGTAACCCAACATCTCTCCCCACTTCTTTCCTTGCTAAATTTTCACCAAGTAAATGAGATAACTTTCCAACCTTGTGATGCAAATTTTTATCTTGGGAAGCTTCTAATTTTTTTTTCAGAATTGTGTTTTGACGTTTTAAAGAACCAATTTTTACATTTTCAATTTTCTTCAATTTTAAAACTTTTTTCTCTAATTCATATACACCATGTAATCGCTGTTCCAATTGTGCAATTTCTCGTCGTAATGTTAATTTTGGTACATTCTTTTGACCTGCAAGATATTTAATTTCATTAATTTTTTTAGAAATTTCTTGTCGGTTAAAACTTTCAATCTCATTTTGATATTCAACCGCGAGCGTACTCAATAAAATATACGTCCGTAAAGGAATCATTTAAAACAATCCTCTTTTCCTTTTCATCATCGCACCTGGGGGTGGAGGAGGAAAATCGTCTGGCATTGCGGACATAGGTCTAGGCGCCATTCTTCCAGGATTTGGAGGAGGCATACTATTCATGGAATGTTGCATCATTGGCATACTAGCCGGTTGTTGTGGTGCAACAGCAGGAGTTGAACTACCAGAAGAAACAAATTCTTCTACCTTATCTGAAATTGCCACCATCCCACGTGCAATTGTTTCATTCTGAGAAACTACTGCTTCCAATTTTTCAACAATTGTTTTTAAATTTGAAGATGCATCACCATCAGTTCTCACATGTTCTAACGCTTTCTGAAAAACTGTTGTTAACTCATGAACAGATTCTTTCATACTTTCAATTTCAAGAATTAATTCATTCATCTTTGTGTTAGGACTTGCTAACTGATTCTTTAAAGCTTCAACATCATGCTGTAAATCTGAGAGCAACTGATGAGGTATTATTTCATAATTATCATTCGTCATAGGAACCACCACTTTTAGTTATTAGAAATATGAATGGTTTTTTGTTTATAAAGTTTCCGTTAGGGAAGGCTATTATGAAACCCTCTTTTTCTTTTGTGCAAAAAATTTCATGAAATTTTTGCATCCTAAAAATGCAACAAGCATTTTTATGATATTAGCGCCCTGGCGTAGCCGAGGCATATGGGGATAGCAAAGCTATTCCCATGATAGATGCTGTACCCTAATACAAAGATTATTGAGGGTTTCATATTAGCCGTTAGGGAACCTCTTGCAACACTGGTTTTGTTGAATTTCCTGGAATCATTCACAAATTATATAAAACCTGCATCATCAAATTTATTTATGAGATATGTAATTCTTGCAAATCCCCAATCAGGAAATTTGCCTGAGTATGAAAAAGAATTTCTTTTATCTGGTGCAAGGGGGATTTTAGATTGTGATGTCATAGGATTTGGACAACTGAAAAATAAATTTCTTTCAGAAGCTGTAAGATTAAAACAGGAATATGATTGCGTTGTGGTTGCCGGTGGTGACGGGACATTTTCAGATGTCATTAACTCAAGTTCAAATCAAAATGTAGTTCTTGCATATCTTCCTTTAGGAACTGGAAATGCAATGGGTTCAGCATTGGGATATGGAATGTCTAAATTTGGAGACCTTGCCAGTATTGCAGGAAGGATAAAAAATGGTGAGAATAAATCTATTGACGTAATCCTTTGTGAAACACCAACTACTACCACGAAAGGTCTGATGGTCGGTGTAGGAATGGATGCAGATATCATTAATAGGAGTCAAGGATTAAGAAAAGCAGGAATGAATTCATTAAATTCATACATTGCAGGAAGTATTACCTCAGTATTTGGAGGATATCAACGAGAAACTATTTCATTAGAAATTGATGATAAAGCAACGGCAATCTCAGATTTAGTTGCATTCGCTATTTCAAAACATCCTTATTTTGGCTATGGGCTAAGAGCTAATCCTCATGCTGTTCTTAATAGTGGAAAATTACATGGATTATCTTTTACTGGAGGAATTCCAATGATTCTCAAATTACTTTTAACCTCATCATTTGATGGTACGATTTTTGGAGGAAATACACAAGGAATACCTTATACTGCAGATCGTATTAAAATTACATCAACAAATCCTTTACCATTACATATAGATGGAAATTTTGTAGATGCAGCTAATGAATTTGAATTTACTATTCTTCCAAAAGAACTCACAATGCGATACTAAACATTAATATATCAAATTCAATTCTTCAAACCATGATCTTTGAAATCCTACTTATCGTTACAACATTAACAATCCTCTCAATTTCATCTTACACAGATCTAAAAACACGTGAAGTTCCAGATATTCTAAGTTACAGTTTAATTTTTATCGCATTGGGATTAAGAGTTTTATTCTCATTTGTTCTTGGAAAAGAAATTATAATCTCAGGATTATTAGGATTATTTGTTGGATTCCTCATTGCAGCAGCATTTTATTATACTCATCAATGGGGTGGTGCAGATTCAAAACTCTTAATGGGGATGGGTGCAGTTATTGGAATCCCTCTTGCTTTAAACTTACAAACGCTTTACTTTTTCATCTTCCTACTTGCACTTCTCTTCATTGGTGCATTCTACGGATTAATCTGGATGGCGTATCTTGCAATCAAAAATAAAGAAAAGTTCTGGAAGAAATATAAATCAAACGTCCATGAATACGGAAGAATGCATCTTGCATTATGGATTGCGACAATTCTTTTTATTGCAATCTCATTTAAACTAAGATTTTTATTAATCATTTCAATCTTCCCAATTTTATTATTCTATGTCTTTGTCTTCGTAACAACAATTGAACAATCCTTCTTTACAAAATGGATTTCAGTAAAAAAACTAACAGAAGGAGATTGGTTAATTGGAGACGTCATTGTCCATGGAAAAACAATCATGGAGAAAAAAACCATTGAATTGGAAGATCTAGAACAATTACGAAAACTCTACAATCAAGGTAAACTAAAAACAGTGAAAATTCGTGAAGGAATTCCTTTTGTTCCAAGTTTTTTACTTGCATATATTGTGTTTCTTGTTTTTATCCATTTTAGAAACCTTTTTATACCATAAAATAATCATTTAATAATCACATAAAAAAAGAGGCACAAGAAATTTAAAAAAATAATTTCTGGATCTTCTTTTTCAATTTAAAATCATTTCAAAAAAAGAGG
>JABMOA010000104.1 GCA_013204355.1 Candidatus Woesearchaeota archaeon
AGACGAGGCACACGAGATAAATTAGTTTATCTCGTAGGAAGTGCCGTGCCCTAATACAAATATTGTTGAGGGTTTCTACGGAGCCTCTTTCTGGTCAATTTTTAAAATACAAAATATTCACAAAACCTTTATAAATTAATTTTCAAAATAGTGGTTTAATCCATTTGAAGGAATTGAAGAGCAAGACTCTTATTTTAAAGATGAAGGACTCACACCAAATCTTAAATCATTTTATCAGACTCTTAAATCAGAAATTGAAGTAAATAAATCCTACCGTCAAACAGTTGCAAGAGAAGGTGCACATTCTGATATTGCTACTTCTTTTGAAGATAGACAAGTTAAAGCCGAAAGATTTTTTGAGCTCACAAAAGCACGTGACCAATTGATCCATTATGTCAGCTTTGGGCCTTTAGGGAGTAGTGTTTATCTTGGAAATATTTCAGGGTTTCTAAAAGAAGAGAATATGTAGTTCTTGATGGAATTGATTTTTTGTTAGAATCATTTTTAAAGAAAGTATCTCTTTTTGAAAAAATGGTAAATAATAATAGATTTGAGGATGAATTAAAAACACATACATCTCAACGACATTTTGGTAAGTCTCTAGATCTGGCTACCACATTAATTGGAGGAGAAGATTTAGGAAGATCACTCTCTACCTTTGTAAGGTCTGAAGCAGAACGTTTAGGAACTTCACTTGGAGATTACTTGCTTGGTAATATTAATATCCTTTACGCACAAGATATACCAGAAACTTATGAGGCAGGTGTTTCTTTAGATGACGCACCCTTAACAACAACTTCACCAAAACATTCATATTTTACTATAGATAATTCTGCAGCATCAATGATTCATTTAGGAACTCATCCTGGAACTTCTAATGAGCCACTAACCTTAGACTCAATTTTAAATGAGTTTTACAGGCCAGTATTAGTGGTACCTGTAGAATCTAATGGTGATCCTCAAGGATATGAATCTATGCATTATTTTTTTGATCAAATCAATAAAGTATTAACTCCGAATGGATTATTAATTGCTCATAATAGAGATGACTCTAATTTCAGAGATGTTAAAGAATCTCTTGGATTATTTTCTTTTTTAGGGAATTGGGAGGAGTATTTAAAAGAACGAAAACAAATGAAAGGAGGTATTTTGGATGGACACATGCCAGCATTCAGAGAAATAGAAAATGATGATGTGTGTGATAACTGTGAACCTCCTGAAAACCCGGAATATCAATGTGTGTTTTCTGACAATTTTAGAATCATGTATAAGCCAATTGAAACTATCTCCTTAGGGCATTCATTGTCAGTTGAAGAAAGTTATTTTTCTGAATTATCTCAAGATAATTTATTTGGTGATTCAGATCGTAAAGGATATCATCATTTAAATGGGACAACTCCTAAAGACTTTATAGAAAAAGTTCTAAGTGCACGTTATAGTATTGAGTGGAACTTAAATCAATAATAATAACACGAGGAGTAAAATCTTTTATCCCACTTTTTTTTGTTTATTTTTTTTTAATTATTCAGTTATTTTTAAACTTCAATTTAATTAATGAGCTGATTTCACCTTACTTACTATACAAATCCGCAGAAAACCTTATAAATGGGTGTTTTTATAGGAATCCTATCGGGCCTATAGCTCAACCTGGGAGAGCACTAGTTGCTAAAAAGCAAGTGATACTGAAGTTTCCAGATTGATGATGTCTTGAAAAAGAGATCTAGGTGTTCAGGGTTCAAATCCCTGTAGGCCCACTTTTTTATATTTTCAAATTAATATTTTTGAATTAAAATTGTAAGAAATTTATTACTTTATTTACATCTTTAGAATTAAAGATAAAAAGTGTATCTTTCCAACATGATAATAATTCAATAATATTAACTCCATTTTCAGAAAATAAAGAAGTTAGAAATGCAACAATTCCAGGGATTTCCTCTACTTCAGGTGGATTTTTTATATTTACTAATGTTAAATTTTGGTGGTGCTTAATGACATTTTTTTCTGTAAATAGTAATATCTTTTTAACCATTTTATCTTGAGTTATTAAAGTATAATTATCTGATCCTTCTAGGAAAAATGAAGATCCGTTGTTATTGATTGAATTTTTGTAAATCTTTTCAATATTTTCAATAGTTAATTTCTTATCAAAAATGAGGACGCTGATTTTATTTTTAATTTCAATTTCTGAATTTTCTAAAACTTTTTTAATCTCTTTATCATAATTAAGTTCTTTTTTTAATTTTAATTCTAATCTTCGTGCTGCAATTAAGATTGCTTCAAGAGATGTTTTTTTTGTAATCTTAAGCTCATGACTCATAAATCTTGCTAATGATGAAT
>JABMOA010000105.1 GCA_013204355.1 Candidatus Woesearchaeota archaeon
ACATATTTTTTCATAATTAAACACCTCTATTACAATGTGTAATAGAAATATCTTTTTTAAATATGTGTTACCCCCCCCCAATAACAATCCAGATTATTTCTTAACTCGTTTCTTAACTTCATCTGCAAAGGATTGAATAATCTTAATCTTTTTATAAATTTGAAAAACATCTTTCTCTGTAAAATCTTGATATTCGTGAGCAAGAAGGTTACGTGCATAAACTAAATTAGAACAATGCTTTCCTATTAAAGGAGAAATTATTTTGTGCTTTACAAGAAGACGGAAAATATCTTTATAGGTTCCAGGCGTACCTAAACGTTCAGCTGTTACAATTTCGCCAGCAAGATCTATGAAGCGATTTAATAAAGAGAATAAAAGCATAGATACTGCATAAAATGTTTTTTCATCGCGAAGATTATTTTCATTATGAACACCCATCTTATCTAAATCTAAAAAGAAACGTTCAATATCTGCAACAATTTTTCCAATACGTAGTTTATCATATGTCATGCTAAAACCTGTTCTATATGCCGATCTAAAAGATTTTTAAAATCAAGATAAGAAGTTAACGTTCTTACTTCTAATCTATGAAGGAAAAGATTCTTTCTTTGAAAAAGAATTTTTCCTTCTTTAAATACGCGATATTGGACATAAAGAGGAAGATGTGAAAATAAAGAGATATCAATTTTAGGTGAAGCGTATGATAAAATATCTTTTTTTATTTTAGAAGAAGTACCTTCCTTGGTGAATATACATAAATCATAATCAGAATATGGTTTTTGAGTACCTTTTACTTGTGAACCAAAAAGAGAAATACCTTGGATTTCTTTTATTTTAGAAAGTTCACGCACAACTTTATTGATAATTTTATCCATCTCTTTTAAAGCAGAATAAAACTATATAAATCTATTGGGATATTATCATAATTTATTTCTTTAATAAATCAACCTTTAATTCACGGATTTCAAGCATCATTTTTGGATTGATTTTTAATGCGTTGTTTCCACGGACAATGTCATCAGAAATGTCAAGCGCGTAGGTTACTTCTTTTGTATCAAAGTTTCGTAAGTATCCGTTGTAGATGATGTTTCCACGTTTTGTTGCAGTGACGTCAACAAAGTCCATGTTTAAACGAATTCTTTTATCTCCTTTGGTTACTGCATCATATTGTTCTTCGGAAATTTCAAAGTAGTATGTTGGATAATCTATGTCTAATAAATTTGAACGGATTAAAAATTGCGATAATTCATATCTGCCTTTTTCTGTGGAAAGAACTACTTGGTTTTCACCTACGTTTAAAACATTAGGTGCAAATTCAATTGGCACCATTGGTAAATCACAATCTGGGATACCATTGTAAATATCTTTAGCATTAATTTGAATTCGTAATTTTCCAACTGTATCAAAGTTACAATGAGGTTGGAATCGTAATACAACAGATTTCATATTTTGTTTCTCTGCATTTGAAATTAAGAAAATGTTTGTTGCTGTTTGGGCTTCAACATTTGTGACATCTGCTAAAATTTTCACGCTTTCCATGGATAATTCATTTGTTTTCCAAAAGATTGCACCTGGTGAAGATACGCCAATGGATAATTTATTACTTTGTTTGATTAATGCAGTTGGTAATGTGATTGGTTGGATGTTTCCAACTTTTCCTTCTTTTTCATAAATTAATTCATCATTAAGATGAACAATAATTCTTCCTTCTACTGCTTTGATGTTGAAGTTAAGAAGAAGATTATTTGTATTTTTTAAATCTGGGACAAAAAATGTTAAATCGGATGTTTCTTCTGTGAATGCGCCATTTTTTGCATATGCTGTTGGTTTTTCACCAATTAATTTAGGTTCTGTTTTTGTAAATACGGTGGTAACAGGAAGTGGATGTTCAATTTCTTTTTGAGAGATATAATCTAATTTTCCTGGATTTGCAATTAGAAGAGTTTTTTCTGGCACTGTTTTTGTAGTTGTGGATGTTCCGGAAGATGTTGTGGTTGTTGAATCTCCATCTCCAAGTAATTCCGCACGATCTGCTGGTGGGATGAATAAGATAAACATCACTAATAAACCAGCAATAATAGCAAGAAGAACCGCAGCACCTGCTGCTTGTCCTTTTTTATTGTGCGTAAACATGCTGTTTAAGAAATGTTTGAGGTATATAAAGATATCGAAAAAGCAAAATGCTTTTTGTATGTACTAAAGGTAAATACCTTTAATACATTACGGGAATGGAAAAAAGAATTATTTTAGGTATATTGTTAATATATGTTTAAACAAATTAAGATTCTTGATATTAGGCCAATATATTATTTTGAAGAAGGAAAAAAATGACTTTTTTTATATAATACATTAAAATTAAGCAAAGTTTATAAAGAATATATATTTTAAGTAACAAATGATTATTTACAATCCTGATCATGGAACAATAATTAAAGAACATATCGAAGAAGCAGAAGAAATCTTGAATCAGATTCCTGCGAAGTATTGCTTTATTACGGGTTCTTTTTTGTATAATAATAAGTATAAGGATATTGATGTTTTTGTGATTTCACGTACAAAAAAAAAATTGACACACACAAATAAAAAAGTTAAAATTACAGTAATAGATTTTAATGATTTGTATTCATTATTTTATCATTCTATTTCCAAAAGTTGTATTTCTAAGAATATTCTCCCACAAAAACCTCTCAAGGTAACAATATCTGATTATTGGTTTGTAATTAATGAAGCGGTGCCGACAATTATGAATGAAAAACAGAAGTTCCGTAAAGAAATTAGAATGTTGATGTTATATATGGAATATTTTCAGAATAACAATATCCTAGATACATTTTATCTTAAACAAAAGATCAACTCTTTTAAGGACTATAAAGAAGTCTTAACCTATATTAAAGAAAATGTACCTCAAACCATACAAAACAAACGAAAGAAATCGTATCTTAAACGATTTTTTTATGATCAAAAAGGAGGGTATAAAGATCTCCTTTATTATGATTCGATAAAACTTTTATATGATCTTGCACATAAAATCATACAGGGTTCCATTCATGGTTGATGTTGAAGAATTTAAAAAAGGTATTAGGGAAAGAGTTTCACAAGATTATGGCATAGAATTCTTAGGACATAATTTTGATAAAATTGTAAATCTTCTAACTGATGAAAAAACAGAAACAATTTATCAATGGATTCAAATGATTTTTGAAAATAACCCCAAACCAATTTATGTTAAATCAAAAAAAACGTACAAACAATGGCCAGTTAGTAAACTCTTAACTTTTCGTTATCCATTTTCCATAAATAACACAGAATATAGAATTCTTTTTGTGAAAGTAAAGAACGAAATTTACATAGAATTTCATTTAGGAGATCATAAATATTATGATAAAGTAAGGAAAGATTTATTTGTGAAAGAGTCTGAACTATAAAACATGGACATTATCCACTCGGATTTTAAAAAAGGAATCGTCAAACTTAAAATTACAGATGCTGACGATCTTTGGTACTTAAGTCATTTAATTGATGCAGGAGATTTTGTTAAAGGACATACTACAAGGAAAATCAAAATTGGAGATGGGGATAATGCAACGGTCGTGAAGAAACCGATGACGCTTAAGATTGAAGCAGAAACAATTGATTTTGGAAGTGGGGGGTTGTCTGTAAGAGTTAATGGAAAAATTAAGGAAGGGCCAGAAGATATTCCAAGAGATAGTTATCATGCAATCTCCTTAGAGGAAGGTGATGAATTTATATTAGAAAAAACCCATTGGATGAGTTACCAGAAACAGAAATTACAAGACGCTTCAGAAAAGAAGTTTCATTTTTTGATGTGTTTATTTGATCGGGAAGAAGCATTATTTGCACTAACGAAAAAGTTTGGGTATGAGATTTTAGTACGAATTAAGGGAGATGTGGAAAAGAAATCTAAAGAACATGAAATAAAAAAGGATTTCCATAAAGAAATTATTGAGATGATTGATACTTATAATCAAAGATATACACCAGAGAAAATTATTATTGCATCGCCTGCGTTCTATAAAGATATCATACTTAAGAAGATTACGCAGGATTTTAAGAATAAAATTGTGATATCAACATGTAGTGATGTGAGTAAAAATTCTATTGATGAAGTTTTAAAACGTCCTGAATTAAAAGAAGTCTTGAAAAATAGTAGAACCAGGGAAGAACAATTGCTTGTTGAAGAGTTGTTAAGCGAAATCAATAAGGAGAACCTTGCAGTGTATGGATGGAAGGAAGTGAAAGATGCAATTGATGCTGGAG
>JABMOA010000106.1 GCA_013204355.1 Candidatus Woesearchaeota archaeon
AATTAGAGGAGACACTAGATAAAATTGTTTTTGAAATATATGGAATTAATGAAAATGAAAAAAATCTAATTGAATCTAAATTAACTTCATTAAAAATGACATGAATATTATAATGAAGGAATTAATTACCTAAAGACAAAATTGATAGTTCTTCAAGATTAAAACCATATCAAGAACAAATTAATGAAACAATAAAACAATTCGAAAAAGAACAAAAAGAGAACTTAAAAAATAGATTTCTTTTTCACCCTTATTTCATGTGGGTAAAAAAGGAAATCAAATTAATTTTGAAAATAATTTATGAGATAAACCGTTTGAATTAGATTCTTTTTTGAATCTTAAACTCATCATTCTTTTACGGTCTACAGCTTGCTCTAGGGTTTCCTTTGCTTTCCAATTCCCATAATCAACTAAACCCACAAATTCAAAATCAGGTGGCTTATCCAATCCCACATATTCAAAATCTACTAGCATACAATGACAATAATCACAAAATCCATGTTCTTCATCATCTTCGACTTTGAAATAAGAAGAATACTTTGCCCTATATGATAAAGAACCAAACCATGTGATGGCATGAACGCCATCAGATACACCTGCATGAGATAATTGATAGTAGATAGTAGAATGAAGTGAATCCCTCAATCCCTTATTCTTGATTACCCAACCATCAGAATCAGAAATCTTCTTTGTATTGATTACCCAACCAAAACCAAGAATATGAAAATGAGGTCTAACAACCCATTTCTTTTCTTTCTTATCAAATCCAAACGGATGATAAATCATCAATCCGCCCTCGATTCCTGCCTGATTCATTAACTTTCTAGCCTTTTCTTTTAGTTCATCAAATGACTTGAACTTGTCATTCCAAGATGGGGATACTATAACATGAATTGGATTCAGAAATTTTCTTTGCAAGTTTGGTGAACGTGCAAACTGTAGATGTTTGAAATATTCAATATAATTTTCTATTCTTTTTGTTGCCCTTGATGATTCCCTTGATAGCCATTTTTCTAACCAACAGTATTCACACTTTGAACGAAAACAAGAAATCTTTGAATGTTTTACAAACTGTTTGTTTTCTGGGTGGCCAAATACATTATCACACCCTACAGTTTTCCATAACCCACAAGTTTCGTTTTTTAATTCTGTTCCCGGCAATTTCCAAACAAGTTTTTTCTTTATTCCTTTAGGATTAGTATAATTTTGAGTTAAGACAATGTTTTGCCAATTAGTTTCATCATGTGACTTTAGCCATTCCTTTTGCCTAGATGTTAACTCTTTTTTCTGAAATATTGCTTTAGGTTCTATAGAATATCTACTTCGCTTTTTTGGCAGTGATACCTCGTGTAATGTTGATTGTTTCATTATTCATCAAAGTAAATTGCTTTTATCATGACACAAAACATATCATACAATTGTTCTTTTGTAATATCACTAATTTGTCCTTCAAAATATTCTTGATGATTAATAAAATCGTGATTCCATCTTGTTGATTGCTTTGAATCTTTTAAATTAAAACCACATATTGGACAGTAACTCATTTTGAAATTCCTCTTAATTCATTTAATGCACATTGAACTAATTGCTTAGTCGTATGAACTCCGTATTGTTCACCACAAGACAAACAATCTTCTTCTAAATTCTCTTCATAATCTTCTGGGAATTTTTCAGGTCTTTTCGGTTCATTTGGAAAAAGTGGTTCTGGGTTAAAGCTCATCTTCTTCAACCTCAGGTTTTGTGACGCAAGACGAATCCACCATTTTTTGAATAATTGATTCGTAAGTGTCCTTTTTCGTGCCTAAATCGTCAAGTTTTCCTTTAAGGGTCTTACTCAACTGAACACACGAGATGTCATCTTTTCTTTTTGTATTACTATTTCCGTTCAAGTTACTAAATCTACTATAGAATACTTAATGGACAGTGTAAGCTACACTCAATATGTTAGGAATAAAATGTTCTAAATGCAATTCCCAACTTTTACGTCTTGCAGGATATCATGATAGAAAAAGATTGACTGTGGGTAATTTTTGTCCTGAGTGCTTGGTCTTTGTTAATTATGCTTCTGATTTTTACAAAATACGTGACAACATCATTAAAGAAAACAAAGAAAGAATGAAATCAAAACCAAAATTTCTTAAAAAACAAAGAATTGCTTGTTATTATTGTTGGAATGATAAAGAAAACCCTAGAGAAAACCGTAGTAAATGGACTATTAGAAAAATGCCTAAAAAGAAAGATGAAACACAACATTGGAAATGTACTTGTCAATTATGTGGTAATGTTTGGACAACTAACTCAGGTAATGAATATCATTACTACCATGAAGGATATGAAGAACATGAAAGTTTAAAATTATAAAAATGCCTTACACATATTGTTACAAATGTGGGAAGGAATTTCACATGATGGCAAGAATTTCAGACATTCCAAAAGAAAGAACACTGTGTGATGAATGTTATGTGCCAGTGAAAAGAGAAGAAGCATTTATGAGAACAATATGTCTTATGTGCAATCATTTAATTAAAAAACACATCGTGATTCATGGTAAGGGGTATTGTCTTGCTGGCGGTTGTCAATGTAATGCAAGATTTAGATATTCAGAAGAATATAATAGTTATAGGTTGGCATAATAATTAAGTCAATTTTTTCATTAATTGCATTAACAATTTTTCTGTTCTTTCTGCTCTTGATTCTAATTCCTTAATCCTATCATCTTTTTGAGATTCTCTTTTAGTGATTTCATCTTCTTTCTGTTTTAATTGTAATCCAATTCTCAATTCATTACTAATCATCAATTCAACACTTACAGCTCGATATGCTTTGAAAATTTGTTCCTCAGTAGGTCGTCTATAATGCATACCTGATAGATACCCTGTATGGTCCATTAGATACTGAGAAGCCCCAGAAGATACCTCGTAATTCATTTCTAAAATAGTATCAAATCGTTTTCT
>JABMOA010000107.1 GCA_013204355.1 Candidatus Woesearchaeota archaeon
AAAAAAAAAAAAAAATTAATTTGTTACATGTGTCTCGGTCTTCGTACCAGCAACATCTGAAATTACCCACATCTCTTCACCACCTTGTGTGAAGTAATATGTTGTTTCAATTTCCATTGGGCCAGCTTTAGTTGAAGAAATCCCTTTACAAAATTCTGATCCTTTGTATGTTTCTACTCCTTGGATGACTGTTGATGATCCAGAATTATCACCGGAAAACTCATACTTCTGTCCTTTAACGCACCATTCTGCAATTGCAACTTTATTGGTCACTTTTGGAATTGCTTCTGTTTTAACTTCGGTCTTTACTGTATCATCTTCAACTTTAAGATCAACAGAAGTCTTCTCGTCTTCAGCATGAACTGTACCATCATCTTTTACTTCTACATTTTTGTCATCTGATTCAACAGTTTTATCTTCCATTATATCTTGTACAGATTCACTACCACATGCTGTTAGAAATACTGTGACTAACATTAAAACTATTAATACTTTATATCTCATATTTGTAACCTCCATACTTATTTAATTATTTATCTTAATAAATTAGTTATATTCTTCAGTATATACATTCACAACTCTTAAATACTGTTCTTCATCAAAATATTTATGCGAATCTGGAAGAAATCTATTATTTTCATCACAATTCTTATTGTTCTTATCTTTTCAGTTGCTGCATTATCTAAGGAATTAATTAATCCTTTCATCTTGGAAGAACATCCTTCCCCTAGTAATTGGATTAAGGAAAATCAAATTCAAGTTTCTAAAAATGAAGTGACTTTAAACATTAAGAATTCCATGTGGGCAAAATTTACAAATACTAATTCTATGGATCCATTTTTAGACGAAGATAGTAATGCTATAGAAATCCTACCTAACACTGCAGATGAGATTAATGTTGGTGATGTGATCTCATATCAATCATCCTACGGTGTAATAATTCATCGTGTCATTGAAAAATCCTCGGATAGGGAAGGTATCTATTATATTACTAAAGGAGATAATAGTCCATTCAAAGATCCTAAGAAGATTCGGTTTGAAGAGGTTAAAGGTGTTGTTGTAGCGATTATTTATTAGATTAAACTATAATGGTACAAAGAATATCCCATAAATAAAACTATCATCAACAATATAATATATGTAATCACCTTAATAATCTTCAAATGCATTTTAATTGAATAATAAAGTAAAATTGCAAATAGAATGATTCCAATAATCATGGTTGTGGATAATCCAAAATCTTGTTTGTCTTGAATAACATCAACGTTCTTAATAGTTTCATTAGTGGAATTATTATCTGTAACATTCTCAGCAGCAAGAACCATGAAGGAACTTAACACCAACAATAATAATATCCATACACCATTTTTCATAGTGAAATAAACATCAGAAGATATTATAAAGCTTTGGATTTTAGGAATAATATGGATGAATGGATTAATTTAAAATACCGTAAGCAGACTCCAAAACTAATTGAAAAACCATTTCCTCATCTAGAATTAAAGGACTTCCTCAAGAAAAACAAACTCCAAGAATTAGCAGAGGCAGTTGCGGATCAAGATTTTGTGAGAAAGGATTCAGATCTTTTCACATTTTTTCAAACTCAAGACCTAACTAAATCTGGTAATAAGATTATTAAAGAATTCATTAAATTCTTAGAATCTCAAGAATTTAGAACTTTTTTACAACACATTACACACTTACCTCTAAAAAAAAATATTGATTTATTTGCATCAATTTACCAAGCAACAAATTACTTGCTTCCCCACGATGATAGGTTAGAAGGAAGAAAAATAGCATTTAATCTCTACCTCACAAATTTGAAAAAGAAAGATGGTGGTACGTTAAACCTATATGCCAATAAAAATGGTGAACCAACGCAAGTTGTAAAACAACTATTACCAAAAGCTAACAGTTTCACGTTGTTCCTTGTCTCACCTACCTCGTACCATGAGGTTGAGGAGGTCACATCAGATACACAACGTATTGCGTTGTCAGGGTGGTACATGGAATGAGATGGGCGTCTTATTTCAGTACTGAAAAAAATGGAGGTTTTTTCATGTATCATGGTTAATGTAATATATCAACAAAAGGTGCAAGAGCTTCAAGAATCTCTCCAAAAAAAAACAAGATTTCCCTTCAGTTACTCTATTTGATTTTTTTAGTTCTAAAACATTTAATGAGTTAACATCTAAAGTTAAAAAATTAGATTTTAAAAAAGAAAAAAATCCATTAACACACTCATACAATATTGCCAAATTAAAATTTGATAATCAGGAATTAATAAAATTCATTTCAAAAGTTACAAAAATGAAATTAAGTACTTTAGAATTTGATGTAATTCAATTAAAACACAGAGACTATCAAATTTTGCATGATAAATACAAACGACCGAAATATGAAATCATAATTAATATTACTAAAGATTGGGATTCATTGGTAGGAGGTAATGTTTTTTATGTAAATGGGTCTGGTGATTACTTAGAACTTCCTGGAATAGGAAATGTAATAACGATTACAAAAACATCTATTCTCAGACATTTTATTAAATATATTAATTTCTATGCAGATAAGGATAAGCGAGTTTTATTACTAGCAAAAATTTTTTGATTTCATCTGTAATATTTTGTTTAATAGAAACAAAACCAAAGTTTTAGGG
>JABMOA010000108.1 GCA_013204355.1 Candidatus Woesearchaeota archaeon
ATATTGATTCTTCAAAAGTTCAATCGTCTGATGCAAAAACAATCACTTTATCCTGGTTGAGTCCAGTTGCGGGATTAGAACTGAATTCTGCTTTTAATTATAATCTTCAAAATAAAAATTTATTAGCATATAAAGCACCAAATTCACAAGAAATAATTGTTGGTACGGATCAAAGTTGTAAAAATGTGTGTAATAATCCTAAAGCTCCAGGTTTCAAAGCAGATGATAAATGTTATGATGAATTTAAAACTGGTTTAACTGGCAAAATTGAATTGCGGAAAGGAAGTCAACAATTACCCGATGGTGCGAGATCTGCGGGCTATACAAGTGATTGTTTTGCAACAGGTACTCAAACGGGAAGTCAAACAGGATTACAACAATGTGTATGTGTGCCTGATAAAAAAACAAAAGTTGAAAACCAAGGAAATGCACGTGAAGCAATTAAAGCTAGTAAAGATGGATTAACTTCAGAAGATTGGGTTTACAGACAAGATCAATTGTTTAAAACAAATCCAACAAAAGGAACATTTTATCCAACATGGAGATATTATTCTGGACGAGATACATCTGCAACATTTGGATTGAATCATGTATTAGATACAGTTGGAACACCAAGCATTCCTACCCTTAATCCTAATACACAACATCTTGGTGCATTTCAAACAATGTGTCTTTCAGGAATTCATGCACGACTTAAATTAACGAACAATATTTTGCAAGCATTTAATTCATGTATTGCAGAAGCAAAAACAGGAGAATTTCAGGATGCAGGTGTATGTAAAACATTTTTCTCACAACAAATTTGTGGGCTGGCGTATAAAGGAATTTCATATTTAACAAATTCATGTCAACCATTAAATTGGCAAGACGAATTAAAAGGCGGTACAACCATTGATACACTTGGACAAGGAACAAAAGCATTTTATTCCTCAATCCCTGAAGCATTAAGTTCCTCCACAAATGACTTACGGTCAGATTATGCGAATTCAAATGTGGAGGCATTCTTTTCTGGAGGGTCACAAGGATTTGCACAAAGTATGTGTATGGCTGCATTTGGGTATGATTTTCCATCTATATCAAATTTAATTTTAGATTCTGCGTATGCATTCCCCATGAAATCAACGGTGCATGCACTTCCACGTGAACGAGAATTTACATCTTTTGACCCTGCACGAGGAACCGCAGTTTATAATTATAATCTTGGTGCATTAATTATTCCTGGATGTAAAATACGTTCCGCAACTGCATCATTAGTATGTGTTGGTCCAGGCGAACAAAACAGACCTGGGGTACAATGTGGTGATCAGGGATGTGATTGTGTACGTGCAACAACAACATCAGGTTTTGAAGGAGAAAAAACGAAACTTCTTAATGGAGGTACATTGTATAATCTCAAACAACATGAACCAATTTCAATTCCTATTCCTGCACCTCAGAAGATTAACTCTAACTTTAGATATGATCACGTTTTAATTCAATTACAGTTAGATCAGAATGAAAAAGCAGAAACCTGTTTTGATGATGGATATAAAGATGGTAAATTTTATTTCCCTCTTCAGGACACATCTCCGCCAGGAATTCTAAATGCGTGTAAAGCAGATCTCACAACAGGAAAATTTTATTGCGCAGAAATTCAGGGCTTATTTGGAACCGGTGGAAGTTACTTACAAGACCCTTACTTTTCATGTTTTGATAAGAATACACAATCCTGGGCTTCATGTACCACACCAAACTTATTTACAAAAGGCGATGATATCCGTGTGAAAACACATGTATTCTCAGATGGAAAACTCGCATGCTTAAAAATATCAGAACGAGGATTACAATCAGGTCAAACAACTGTGCGTGGAATTCAACCATTACCCCAAAATTTACCTGGGTCATTCCAACCAGAATGGAATCTTGGTTCAGTCACACCAAACTTATTTACCGGTGCAAGTAGTTCTGTAGTGTTAACAAGTGATAGCGATCAAGGATGTAGTAACAACATTAATTATCTCATCCCAGCGCCAACAACTCAAATCCCATCACCACCAACGTATCACTTTGGATATGAAATTCTTCCAGGTGGGTTATTCAAAGTAACAGTACCTCAAGGAGTTCTTGTGGATTCCGCGTCTGGATTCTCAGTTCAAAATAACATTTTAAAGAAAGGAACGCAAGAAGGATTTATGGGGTCAGATTTATCTTCCGTACCATTCACATTCAATGGATTCAAAGTATCCGGATTAATTGGAACACCAACAAATCCTCAAAGAAATCAATGTACGTATCAAGTACGTGGATCTGCAAGCAGCCAATTTACGCAGAATGAAAAAGCATTTACAATTACAGCAGAATTATTTCAACCAGATGCGAATGGTCAATGTTATAATGTGAACCAACGTGTTAAAGCACCAGCGTTTGGAAAAAATAGTGTTCAAGTAAATATTGGCATTCAACTTGAACCTGTGAAATCACAAATTGTAAGTCAAATGCATAATGACTTTATGGCAGGAAATTGTAATGCGGTACAACAGATGGCCTCAACAATTATTAATTCCGGAACAAATGATGTGCAGGATGCAAAAGCGTTGTATTATTCCACAGCATGTTACCTCATGCAAGATCCTTCTGGATGGCGCATAAATAAGAAAAATGAAGTATGTACCCGAACGAATATTTTCTTGAATCGGAAGGATGCTAATGGTCAACAAATGACCCCTTATCCCGCAACTCTAACAAGTGGCGTAGAATATAATAAACTAGTACAATACATGACAACCATCAGAGGACAAGCAGGATGTTAGACAAAGAAGGAAAAATCGCAGTACAATTATTAACGTTCTTAGTCGTTGCAGTACTTAGTTCTGCAATCATGCTCACACTTGTACAAACAGGTGTATTAAGTGTGCGTGCAGATAACCAACCTTCATTATTAGATGCAGAATTCATTCCAGTAGGGAGGCAAGGAACACTTGCAATCAGATCCTTTGATTTTTGTAGAAGTGTAGATGAAAAATTAAACTGTGTTGGAAAAACAGAAGATTTCAACATTAATCAGGAAGTTCATTTCAGGTTTGTTGTGGAAACAACAACCTCATATGGACAAATTCAACTTGTAGAAAATTATCGGATTAAGGATGCAAATGGAAACATCATATTAAACGCAAATACAGAAGACGATTTTTATTTTGATTTACAAACAGATCAAAAGCAAGAATTAGTAACCATTGCCGAATATTTTTTAATTTCTAATCCCGGTGATTATACCTTGGAATTAATTATCAAAAATCCTTATTTAGGAAAAGAAACAACATTAACAGAGAGGTTTGATGTAGAATGAATCATAAAATAATTTTCATAATTATATTTATTATTATTTTTAGTAGTGTTGTTTATGCTGTAGAAGAAACAGAGACTAATGAATGTGATGGGTTTTGGGGATCTTTGAAATGTTTATTTGTAAGGGATACTCAAAATATTGCTGGAGAAGCATCTATGGTTGATCCTGTAGTTGCTTCATCTGGAAATTGTAATAATTTAAAGATTTCAATCATAGGAGCTTCAAACACAGTTAAATCATCATTACGAAAAAGTTTTGGTGAGTTTATTAAAGATTCTTGTCCTGGATCTACTGTAAATATTTATGCAGAAGGTAGTTGTGGAGCACAATGTCAAAATTCAAAATATATCCAACCAGCTTTAAGTTCAACTCCTGATTTATTGATTATTAATCCTTCTGGAAATATTGGTTCATCAAGTACATATCGTGCAAGTGTTGTTTTAATGGCAGAAGAAGCAAAGAAAAAAAATCCAAATATTAAAGTTGGAATAATTGCAATTTCGCCTCATAAAAATTATGATTATGGTGGTAGTGCAAAATGGACCCAATCATATCAAGATAAATTAGAAGAATTTAATAAAGATTTAATTGATTCAAAATTAGGCTTTCCCTCTTTAATAGATTATGAATTTAATATTTATCCTTTACTTGGATCGTCATCTGATAAAGATGTGTGTGGTTATTGTCGTTCTGATAGAGGTCATTGGTTAGAAACAGGTCAGAAAATTGTTGCAGATTATATTGTTTCTGTTATTTCAGGAAAAATTACACCTTCAGCACCCCCACATTCTGGAGCTCAAAAAGGACCGCCACCACAAGCGGCAGTCGCAGGCAACACATTTTCTTCCGCAACCTTCCAAGGAACTGATTCCGAACGAGAGATAGATGAAGTCTGGAATCGGATTAGTAGTTTTGTTGGTATTCATAGTGGTGATGTCTGGTATCAAAATACCTGGCAACCTTATGTGAAGGTTTATGGAAGCGGGATTCCTTCTGGAACTACAACTACACCTACTTTAGGTGGTGGTGATTTTTCATGTAATGGCGGAGATTTCTCAAAATTACCATCTTCATCTTTAAGTAAATGTAATAATTATTTAGATTTATATCAGAAACATGCAAAGGCACTTCTTGGAACAGATGATACAAATACCATTTTATTGTTAATGGCTTTAACCCAACAAGAAAGTGGTTGTAGTACAACTGTTAATGGAGGTTTAATGCAGGTAGATGCAGTTTGTCGCCCAGTATCAAATTGCCCAACTGCAGATAAACAAATTGAAGAAGGAATCAAAGTGTATAAATCTTCAAGTGATGGGCTTTCTACAACGACAGGTTCAGACAGAATTAATTTAATATTATTCTCTTATAATCGTGGCCTTGCAACTGCTAAGAAAGCTTTGACATACAAAAATCAAGGATCAAACCTTCATGACTCGATGTTGAAAGCATGTCGTGATATTTTCAACAAAGAGTGTAGAGGCACAGAAGCAAAATGTAAATATGATACTCATGGAAATGATAAATGCGATTTCCCTGGATATGGTGCTCAGTATCCCACTAAAGTTCAAAGTCGTTTTAATAAAGCATGTAGTGATATTGGAGGTACGATTGGAACGGGTGTGTCTTCATCTTCTTCAACCTTAGGAGCTCCACAACGCATCTGTAATACCGTATCTGAATGTCTTCCAATCTGTAATGATGAATCTTCATGGTCAACACGAACAGGCACAAATATTTTGCCTGTAAATCAAGCTGTGCAAGTTCAATCAAGTGAAGGGATTGTAGTCATCGGTTCTCCGGATCAAGGATTGGGAAATAAATTGGGCCTTTCTGGAGTTGTTCCAACATTTGTTCATCCTTATTTAATCATCCCTTTGAAAAATGCTGGCGTGATTGCAGCAAGTAAAGGATATGAGATTCACGTTTCTGGGGGTTTACGTTCATTAGAACATCAGTTAACATTAGCGTGTCCAAGTATTAAGGATGGCACTTTTAATAGTGCCACAATTGCATATCCTGGTGGTTCAAATCATGGTTCAGGTCATGCTGTTGATATTATTTTATTTAATCAGGGTGTACAGATGAGTGCACCATTCAGATCATCTATACAGAGTAATTCAGAATACACAATTGGAAATGAAGAACTTGCAAAAATTATGTATCAAGCAGGATGGAAACGATTAAAATCAGAAGCATGGCATTTTGAATATCCTAATCTTCCTTTAGAACCAACAAGAACAACGACGTGTACAACGACACCACCTTGTGCTAATAATCCTTCACCTCTTGTAGCTCAAACATCACCAAGCGCGCAGCCATCTCCTGCTCAAGTTGGAAATATAAACACCGGCCTTAGTTCTACAACTGCATTAAATAAATGGAACAAGGCTTTATCTGATGTTGGAATTACAGGCCAATCGTTTGTTGGAAAATTTCAATCAAATGGTCCCACTGATTCTTATAAAAGAGAAGATACAGGAAGGGACACACTTATTTTTGTTCCTTCAACAACTGATTTAACTCAACCCTATGAAATCATGTATTATTTTCATGGCATCTCTGGTTTTGATGTTGATATGCGCCAAAGATTAACACCTCAAAGTAAACGTTTGATGGATCGGGGCGTTAATTTTGTGCTTGCTTTTCCAGAACTTCCTTGGTCAGAAGGAACAGGGGGAGATAGGCATAAAAACAGACAATTATCTTATTTAGATTCTCAGAAAGATCTTGATTTTTTTAAGTTACATGAAAATATTAAAATAGTTTTACAAAATCAGTTTGGCGCAACATCTTTTAATGTCAAAACAAGTTTATTAGGGCATAGTGCAGGGGGTGCTGCATTATCATATCTAGCAAATAATGGATATTTGAGTATGACCAAACCTTATAAAGTGGTTTTATCTGACGCAGATTATTCTCATTGGGATACAACTCAAGTGGTCTGGGATAAGTATGTTCAATTGAATCCTGCTGTTGAATATGATATTTTTATAAAAAAACCAGGAGTTAGTGATGGAGGTTCAACCACTCCTACAAAGAATACTATTAAATTTTTGAAAAAAATAAATCCTTTAATAGATACCTCACAACGACAAAAAGTAGGTAACCAAATTAATTATTATCCTTTAACACTTAGCGATTCAGAAATTTCTCCATGGGTTAATGATCCTACAACTCCTTCAAGTGAACCTCTTCATCATGCAATTGGAAGAACTACCTTGGCATGGGATACAACATCAATTGCAAATACTTAAACAACTTAATCCATCAATTCATTTTTTTCTACTATTAAGATTTCTATTGTCATCAATCAATGTTTCAACTAATTCAAGAATACGATGGGGTCTATCTACATCCTTTAATTCAAATGCGTTTTCAGAACCTGACATTAAATATACTGTGCCAATGTTAAAAATACGTTGTATTCTTCCTTGTTTTACATTTAAATCTGGGACGAAACCAAGAGGATGGAAATATACATTTTTTTTCTTTTGTTTTATGATGCCAGAAGTAATTACTAATTTATGGGGGAGAATTTTATATCGTACCATTGCCAAATTAAACTCAGCAATACTCAATGAAACTAAACTTAAACCACCTATAAAATAAAACACCACTGGTTTTATCTGTAATCCTTTAAGAACTCCAATAATTAATAATACGATTAAAAAACCCCCACATATATACTCTACAATAAACGCTTTTCTGGTTTTTCGAAGATATATTGGTTGTTCCTCTGTTGGATAATCCAAATTTACCATCTATCTCATAAAGTATTAAATCTTTATATATCTTATCTTTCTTTAGAATACTCACTCGTGGAAGATTACAAACCTTTTTAATATGGTAAAAAGAGATATTGATATTTAAGAGGTGTTTACACAATATGGTGATCAAAAAGTTATGGCAAAAAATTAAAGGCAATAAAAAAGAATATGCAAATCGTTTCCTAAAATTTTATCATGAAAACAAAGCGCGTTTAAACAAAGAACGACGTGGAAGTTATCATCTTAAACAAAAAGATGGCATCTGTGTACGTTGTAAACGTAAATCTTTAAAGAATATCGTTTTCTGTTCCTATCATAGAAAAAAACAACAAGAATATAATAAGATAGCACGGGGTAAATAAATGGAAAAACCTGTTGATCCTTACGAAAAATTCAAAAAGAAAAAAAAGAAAAAGAAAAACGAAGAATCAGATGATCACCCTGTGCATGAGAAATATACAGAAATGGATTATTCTGAACAGAAGAAGTAATTATTATATTTCTTTAACTTTTCCATGCTCAAAAAACTTTCATTTTTTGGCACGTCTAATTGATATTCTTCAATTTTCCATACATAAAAATCAAAGATTTTTAGTCCGTAAAGTCTTTGACCTTTCCGAAACCAAACGCTTCTCCTTTATTCACAATATAAACATTAAAATCATCTATTTTCGTCAAAAATGGGCTTAACATCCGTCCTTGCAAAACATCTGTACCTTCTACTAAAGGATTAAAACTCGGGACAACTATCAATACATGTTTCTTCCATGTTCCTTTAAGAAAACATTTGAATTTCTCAATTTTACTTCCTTCTTTAATACTAATTGCAGGATGTTCATGTCCAATAATAATCACTTCTTTATCTGTATCAACCAATTGATCACCGTGGACTATGAGTGCTTCTTTCAATTCTAATTCTTGAACAACCTTTACATTTCTTTTATCTGCAATTGGTTTAATGATTGGATCGTGATTTCCTTGCACAATAATTACTTCCTCAACACGTTCTAATAAATAATCTAGAAATTCTAATACTTCTTTCCATTCCTCTCTACTAATTCCACCAAACTGATGTTTTAAATCTCCATTAATCAAAACTTTCTTTGGTTTTGCAACTTCTAATATGTGGTCCATCTTTTCAAGAATTTGTTTCAACTGAAATCGTGGTACCATAATTCCTTTTCTCCGTAGTTCACCTTCATAGCCAATATGTAAATCATTGATGATCAGAACAGAAGATTCTTCTAAAAATAAAGAAGTGCCAATGATACGAATATTGGGGTGGATGTCCATATAGAGAAAAATTCCGCTAACTTTATAAATAACTTACGTTTGAGAATCATTGTGCCCCTGTGGCTTAGGCCCAGTTAATGCTGGGGAGCAATGGTTATAGCATGCGGCTGTTATCCTTTATGGGAAGATACCGCAGGATCGTCGGTTCAAATCCGACCAGGGGCGCTCATGAGGGGATTTATTCCCCTCACTTTTAATAATTCTAAGCGGTCATTTATGTCCGTTCCTTTTGGTAAACATCCATATTCTTGCCAAACAAGATATCTTGTAATTGAATTATAACTTGAATATCTAACTTCTTCCATCCATTTAGAAAGCATTTTTTTACCATTAATTTCAATTTGATGACTTACAAATGGTTTTGATTCTCTAGCTCTATTATATGTAGCTGAAAAGACCTTAAATTTCATTTATATTAATAATTTACTGAGTGAAACGTGAAGTGACTTGCTATTTGTGGTATGATTGATAACTGGATATTTTCCGCCTTTCTTAAAGACAAGACTGAAATCAGTATCTGCAATTCCTCTAAGAAACGCTCGTTTTATTTCTATTTTTGAATTAAGTACTGGGGATGGAATTTTAATATTTAATTTTGGACTAAATGGTATATCACAAGAATTGTGTAGAAATGTTAATATCGCCTTTGATCTAATTTCAATGATTACAGTGTTTTTTGAACATCTGGTTAATTTTACCTCTTTATTAAATAATCTTTTAATTAATGGTTTTATGAATTCCAAATACCATTGATATTCATTTATTTGGTGACCCCCATATAACATATGGTAATCCCATTTGTTTTTTCTAACTTTAAGTTTCATATATCCATCACCAACATGAAACCCTAAAAAATACGCTAATTCTTCTGTAAGAAATTCGGGAACTTTAATACCAAGACGTTTGTCATTGTGACTATATTCAACTTTTGATAAATCTAATTTTTTCATTTTCACAAGAAATCAAATGAAAAATATGATTTATAAGTTCTACGTGAACTTGTCTAGTGGTAGTGTGCTTCTTATTTACTCTTATTTTTTTTGTCCAGTGGCAAACCAATACTATAAACCTTCTTCGCAATCTTCTCCATTAACTTCACATCAGAACATTCTTTGAACATTAATTCTCCATATCCATGAACAATAATTTCAATATCTTGTTCCTTAATTACCAATAGGATCTTTGTCTCAAGAATCACATCAAACTTCTTAGAAATTGCAGTAAGATCTAACTTCACTCTTTGAGGAAGTTTTGCAGAATATGCTGCTTTCGTTTTACATTTTTCTAATGTGAATTCCATAATGTATTGGAATACTCTCTCCTTTAAAAAACCAACCTTTATAAACTCTAAAAAAATAGTATTACTAAAAAAGAGGTTATTATCATGGCTAAACGTAAAACATCTATAAAACGAAATTCAAAATCAAATCAAAAATCAAAAAACTCAATGGAGTTACATCAGATTGCACATTATGTATTCTTTGCAGGACTTTTGCTTGCAATTGTAGCAGGATTATTTCAAAATTTTATAAGTACTAACTGGTTAATTACTTTTCTTTTTGGAGCTGGTTTTCTTGTTGGGCTTTTCAACTTAACTGCAAAAGAAACAATGCCTTTCTTGATTGCTGCAATTGCATTAATGCTTGCAGGGATTGTAAACTATAGTCTTATTCCTGTAATAGGGGATTATATTCGTGCAATTTTAAGTAATATTGTGGTCTTTGTTTCTCCTGCAGCGTTAATTTTAGGCTTTAAAGTTGTCTGGAAGCTAGCTTCAGATTAATTTTTTCTTTTTATATCTTTTTTGTAACAACAGCGAATTTATATATTACTTTTATCTTTTTCATATCATGCAAAAAAAAGCGTGTGAATGTCCAGCATGTAAATTTAAATTTGTAGCTGTTATATTTTCTGGTTTACGTAACTTATTCTGTCCTTATTGTCATAGTAAGGTTTAAATATCCTTTTCTTACTTCTTTGTGTATGGAAACACTCTTAATCTTCCTTCGTGGTTTACTCATGGGGATGGCTGATGCAGTTCCCGGTGTGTCTGGTGGTACAATTGCATTTATTACTGGGATTTATCATAGATTAATTCATGCAATTAGTAAAATACACATTTCTCTACTAATCAAAGGAAACTTCAAAAAATTCTACAAAAACTTAGATCTTAAACTTTTCATTCCGTTAGGTGCAGGGATTGCAATTGCATTGTTCACATTCTCAAAATTGATGGGTTATTTACTTACAAACAAACCTTCTCTTACATTTGCCTTTTTCTTCGGATTAATTTTAGCGAGTCCAGTTGTTTTATTCAAGTCTATTGGTAAAATAGATCTTAAGAAAATTTCATTTGCTGTCATTGGATTTGTTGGGGCTTATCTCTTGTCCTCACCTACGACTTTTCAAATCAATCATTCTTTGCCTTTCATTTTTCTTGCAGGTGCAATTGCGATCTGTGCCATGATTCTGCCGGGGATCTCCGGTGCATTTCTTTTATTACTTTTGGGACAATATCACTATATTATTACTGCAATTCATGAATTCAATTTCAAAATCCTTGCAGTGTTTGGATTAGGTGCATTAACTGGGATCTTGGCCTTCTCAAAACTTTTAGATTACTTGATGCATCACTTTAAATCTCTTGTTCTTTCCTTTCTCATAGGGCTGATGCTCGGTTCTCTAAGGATTCCTATAGCAAAGGTTGTAGAAGATGGCAGTATGAATATTCTCGTGTTACTTCTTGGAGTATTGGGATTTTTATTAGTATTTATTATGGAGTGGTATTTTGCGAAGAAAGTTTAATTCATAAATGGAACCAGCCTTTCTTTTTTTCATCAATCATGGTTGTCAAATAATCCTCTAACGTTTTCAGATGGTGGGGAAACACATCTATTAAATTGTAAGGACAATGGTTTTTATAGAGACGTTGCTTTACTTTACGTCGTTTATGATAAGATTCCCTATTCATTCCCCAATACTCAATAATCACGTGATGTTCCCACGATGGTAACAAGAAATCGGGAATTACGACGCGGTTATTGTACTTAAGACGCCTTTCATATATATAATCAATATCTTTGTTGTAGAGAAAATTTGCAATAATCCGTTCGCCTTGTGATTTCACACATTCTCCATTAAGTGTAATTAAATTCTTTTTATTATAATCTTCAATTTCTTCATCACTCATTAACATTCTTTTGAGAAGTCCTAATTTTTGAGACATGATCGCAATCTGTATTTCAAGTTTATAATATTGTGTTGTAATCTACTATACTAACCGAGCATATCATCAATTTCTTTTGCAACCTCTTCAATCTCGGCGAGCATTGCATTGGTGTCATTTTTAATGTCCCTTACTAATGCAGATAAATTAGCATCACGTAAAATATACCCTCTATTCTGACGTACTACAATACCTGATTCAAGAAGTTTCTTTAAATGGTGGACAACTGTTGCTCTACTTAAACTCAAGTTATCAGCTAAATCGTCAGAGCTCATAGATTCATTTCGTCTAGATTTTCTTACCAGGATTATAAACATACGAAAACAGCTTGAATCCTTATCTCTACTTCCAAATAAACCAAGGGAATCACCTAGCCATTGTAATTCCTTATTGACATTTCCTGAATTATTATGCCTTACTTTTATGACTGTGATTCTGCTCATGGAACTGAAATCTTTTTCATATTTTTAAAACTTTCCCGAAAGGTTTATAAATCATGTGTATTCCAAAGCGACTACGTTGATTTAAAATCAACAAAAGGTGGCAAAAATGACAAAAAAAACAATAATAGAAGAACAACTGCAAGATGAGTCTAAAGAGCAATTACAAGAAAACTCTAAAGATAAAGCGTTGAGCGATATGGTTAATCTCTTAAAAAGAACACAGGCTAATTTTGAAAATTTCCGTAAACAAACTGATTCAAGAGTAGAGGAAATTAGAAAAATGGCATCTCGAAATATAATCGTACAACTTTTACCAGTTGTAGACAATTTTTTCCTTGCATTAAAAAATGCACCTGAAGAAAATACTGATTTTCTTCAAGGAGTGGAATTGATTTATGCTCAATTAAATTCTCTCATTCAGGATAATGGTGTAGAGGCAATCAACACTGAAAACCAAACTTTTGATCCCTATTATCATGAAGCATTAATGAAAATATCTTCTGAAGAACCTGAAAATATGGTTATTGAAGAATTTCAGAAAGGATACACACTTCATGGTAATGTGATAAGGCATGCACGTGTAAAAATAAGTGCAGGAAAACAAGAAAAAAATAATTATAAAACTGAGAAGAAAGAAAATGAAAACATTTCTGATTCTTCAGTAAACTAGGAGGAATAATAAAATGGCAGAAAATAAAAATAATATCACGGGCGCAACAATTGGAATAGACTTAGGGACAACATTCTCAGCAATGGCTGTATTAGAAGGTGGGAAACCAACAATCATCTCAAATGCTGAAGGAACACGAACAACGCCATCTGTAGTCCATATTAAAGATGGAGAAGTAACAGTAGGACAAATTGCACGAAATCAGGCAATCGTAGACCCTCTTCATACAATTCGTTCAGTTAAACGAAAAATGGGATCTAATGAAAAAATTTCTGCTGATGGTAAAGAATATACACCAGAACAAATTTCAGCAATGATTCTTCAGAAATTAAAGAAAGATGCAGAAGCATATCTTGGACAACCAGTGAAGAATGCAGTAATCACGGTTCCTGCATATTTCAACGATCAAGAAAGACAAGCTACAAAGAATGCAGGTGAGATTGCAGGATTAAACGTTTTAAGAATCATTAACGAACCAACTGCAGGAGCTCTTGCATATGGTTTAGATAAAATGGGAATTGAACAAACTGTTCTTGTTTTTGATTTTGGTGGTGGAACTTTTGATGTTTCAATCTTAGAATTAGGAGATGGAATCTTTGAAGTAAAATCAACATCAGGAGATAACTTACTTGGTGGAGATGATATTGACCAAATCATTATAGATTATATTGCAGATAAATTCAAAAAATCTAATGGCATTAATCTAAAAGCAGATCCAACAGCGGAACAAAGATTGAAAGAAGCTGCAGAAAAAGCAAAGATTGAATTATCTACAAAAAATAAAGTAGAAATCAGCATTCCTTTTATTACAGCTGATCAAAATGGACCTAAGCACATTAATGAAGAATTAACACGTGCGAAGTTTGAAGAATTAATTTCTGATATTCTTAAAAGATTAGAAGGGCCAGTGAAAAAAGCAATGAGTGATGCAGATTTAACATCTGATAAAATTCACAAAATTTTATTCGTTGGAGGTTCAACAAGAATCCCTTCAGTTCAAGAAATTGTAAAACGAATTACAGGAAAAGAAGGAGATAAATCTGTTAATCCTGATGAAGCAGTTGCAGTTGGTGCAAGTATCCAAGCAGGTGTAATCTCTGGGGATGTAAAAGATGTTCTTTTACTTGATGTAACTCCTTTAAGTTTAGGGATTGAAACTCTTGGTGGGATCTTCACAAAATTAATTGAGAGGAATACAACTATTCCTACAAAAAAATCACAGGTGTTTTCAACAGCTGCTGACAACCAATCTGCGGTAACGATTCGGATTGGCCAAGGAGAACGTCCAATGTTTGGTGACAATAAAGTCTTAGGACAATTTGATTTACTTGGGATTCCTCCAGCACCAAAAGGAGTACCACAAATTGAAGTAACCTTTGACATTGATGCAAATGGAATTGTTCACGTAGGAGCAAAAGATTTAGGGTCTGGTAAAGAACAAAAAATTCAAATTACTGGCGCAGGAAACTTAACCAAAGAAGAAATTGCAAAAATGCGTGAAGAAGCAGAAAAAAATGCAGAAGCTGATAATAAGAAAATGGAAAAGATTGAAGCTGACAACAATGCAGAATCTGTCATCCATCAGTCTAAAAAATTGCTTGAGGAATTCAAAGAAAAAATTGAGAAGGATACCAAGAAAAAGATTGAAGATAAAATTGCAGACTTAGAAAACGCACGAAAAGGTGGAGACCCTTCTGTCATCAATCCCAAAATTGAAGAACTCAATAAAGTCCTGCAGGAAATTGGAACAAAGATGTACCAAGATGCTGCAGCTGCGCAGCAAGCAAAGGACGCAAAACAACAAGGAAATCCTAAAGAAAAAAAGGATGACAATGTAGTTGATGCAGACTATAAGGTAGAAGACGATAAGAAAAAGAAGAAATAGAATCACTAAAAAATGAAAGGAGGTGAGATAATATGGAGCAAAGAGCAGATAACGACTTCGCAAGAAGAGTAGAGCAAGCTACTTGTAAGGAATGTGGTGGAAGGACAGATATTCCCCAAGATGTAGATGAACTTAAAGCTTGTACTTGTGAAAAAACTTATGCAGCTGGTTGTGAACCCATCTTGTAATTAATTAGGTGGTATGATATAAATGAAACTAAATAAATTTTTTAAATTAAATTTTAAAAGATGACGAAAAACAAGAAAAAAGAGCCTTTTTTTGAGATTCTCAAAAGGTTTAGTTTTATATTCCTGATCTCAATAGTGGTAGCTTTAATCGTTTACACACCCATCTTA
>JABMOA010000109.1 GCA_013204355.1 Candidatus Woesearchaeota archaeon
AAAGTTGTTCTTTTGTTAATGGGTCGCATTTCATTGTAATGTTTGAATGAGTGGAAATATTTCTTTAAAATCTGAGATTATTTTGAAAGGATTTCCTTGTTCCAATCGTGCACGTTCATGGAATCCAAAATCAACAGCGATTGTTTTAATGTTTAATTTAGAAGCTTCTTTAATATCTCCCAAGGTATCTGTAATAAAAATACAATCTTCACTTTTAAGATTTTCTTGATGTAATAGAAGTTCAAATTTCTTAACTTTAGATTTTTCTGTTTCAGTTCCAAAAACTTGATTAAAAATAGTTGTCATTTGATTATTTTGAAAAACAATATTTAATGAATGCTCCATATTTGAAGAAATAATGAATAAAGGGTAACTTTCTTTGATCTTTTGAAGTTCTTCTTTCACATAATTTTCAATTTTTAATTCTTGAAATTTTTCATCCTGTTGTTTAAAAAATTCTTTTATGGATTCTGGTGTAAAATTTCCATTTTTATAGACATTTCCATTAAAGAGATCTTTATAATCATCCAAAGACATTTCTGGAAAGATTTTATTATTAATAGAATATGCTAAATCTAATGTGTTACAAATTACGCCATCAAAGTCAAATATTACTGCCTTTACCATGAAAGTTATTTTTCTAAGGTTTATATAAATGTAATGTTCAAATTTAAAGAAAAAGAAAAAAATTAAAATCTATTTCTTGATTTTACTTTTCTCAACAGCTTTGGTTAATTTTAGTTTCTTAATTAACTCTTTGTACCTGTTCCGAATCGTAACTTCTGTAACACCTGCAACATCTGCAACTTCTCTCTGGGTTCGTTTTTCTCCATGGATTAAAGATGCTACGTATAATGCTGCTGCTGCGATTCCGGTTGGGCCCCGTCCAGATGTTAATTCAATGTCACGCGCCATTTCTAGAATTTCAACGGACTTTGATTGAGTTTCTGGTGAGAGTTTTAATGCGGATGCGAATCGTGGGATGTAATCTGCCGGATTTGATGGTTTGATACTAATACCCAATTCCCGTGTTACGAATCTGTAAGTTCTTCCAATTTCTTTCTTCTCAATACCAGAAGCTTCACCCATTTCATCTAAAGTACGTGGGATTTCATGTCTTCTACATGCTGCGTATAATGCGCCTGCAATCACTGATTCCATTGATCGTCCTCGTACTAAGCCTTTCTGAACAGCTTGTCTGTAGATTCGTGCTGCTTCTTCTTCAACGGATCTTGGTAATCGTAAGAAAGAGCTTACACGTTTTAATTCTGCTAAAGCTACTTTCAGGTTTCTTTCAATAGCTGTAGAAATACGGATGTTCCATTTTCGTAAACGGAAAAATCTATCTCGTTCACGGTCTGATCCTAATTTATAAAAATCTGATGTCGTTCCAACTTCGGTACCTAATCCACCATCAAATTGTGTTGCGGATGTTGGTGCACCTGTTCTTCGTCTATCGCCACCTTTATCGTCTTCAAAGCTTCGCCATTCTTGGCCCATGTCTACCATACGATCTTCAATTACAAGACCACAGTCGCGACAAATTGTTTCACCTTTTTCTACATCTCTGTAAATGTTTCGGCTAGCACATTCAGAACATTCCTTTATTTGTTTTCTAATCATTTTGAGTATAACCCCCAGAACCTCATAATCGTTAAGTTTAAATACAAAGTAAGTTGGTCATATATAAAGCTTTCGGTAGTTAAGCTTAAATTTGTGTTTTAAAGCCTCCTTGCCTGACTGGAATTCCTAAACTTCCTTCCTAAGGAAAGCTTTATAAACCCCAAAAAAATCATTTTCTTTATGAATCAAAAAGGGCAATTAGGGATTATAGAATTTAAGTATTGGATAGTTGGGTTCTTTGTAGGATTAATTGTAGCATTAGTATTAGTTGCATTAGGAACCATGGAAGTTATCCCATTCCAAATACCATTAGTTTGTGGGTAAATATTCTTCTTAGACTAAAATATAAGTTAAATTTTAAATCAGTTAATAGTTTAAAATATATCAACAATAATATTTCTTAAAGAATCCTACTATTCAGTATATAATAACCACAGTATAGAAAACATTAATAACCATTAGATTGTTCTTTTTCTATAATAATTGCAAAGAGGTTAATACAATGGATAATAAAAAAATGGATTTTTTAGTATCCACGAAAATCAGAGGTGATTTCCAATGGATGTAGAAAGGATTCAAAGAGTAAATAATTTAGCGTTAGATTTAATGAAACAAGGTTTGGCATCTTCTAGAGATGATGCAATTTCACAAGCTGAACGTATTTTTTCTGGAGATAAAGGAACAACTGCGTACCATGAAATGCGTCAAACGTTAGGAGAAGTTGAAGCCCACAAAAAAGAAGAATATTCTGCGATGAACCCCCAATCTCAAGATACCTATAGTAATACAGATATTCCAGCATATAAAATTAAAGAGATCCTTGAACAGAACACGAAGTTTATTGTAAAAACATTTAAAGAACATGGTGACAAAATTCAAGCTTTAGAGCAAGAATTGGCTCAATTACGTAGAAAAGTAAGTTCTGAAAGATTACCAACTGTTTCTGAATTGGTGAGCATGGAAGCTGAGAAAAAAGCTGCAGAACCACAAGTACAACAGTCTGCACCTAGATCTGAACCTCGGCCTGCTCCAGAACCAGTACAGCAACCGCAAGCAACTCCGAAACCAGAAAATCATCCAAGGGTGGGTGCATTTACTGAAACAGATGTTTCTATTGAGAAGTTCTTTTATTACGGAAATTAGTTTTTTTTTGTTTTTTTATTCATTTTTACCTTATTCTTATTTCTATCCAAATTAACCCATTCTCTAATACTTGTTCCAAAAACTTTATAAAAGAGTAACCACTTTAGAATAGAAACTCGGGGGCGATTACAATTAAACTAAAAAATCTAACTATAGTAGTACTTTTGTTATTATGCACATTTAGTGCTTTTGCTGAACTTGAATCCGTGAATTCTGACCAACTTACAATTTCATTAAATTATCAGAATCTTGAAGATAAAGAAGATTCAATGAAATTATCACAATCATTAACTTTAAAGGATATAGCTGGTCCTAAAGATTATGTTTTTACAACTGAGAACGTAAAATCCAATTATAAATTAGAATTAGATATATTGGAATCAACCTTTGATGCTAATGAAAAATTATTAACTTATTCTTTAACAGTTCCTGTTAATGTAAATCAAGGTGTTACTGGCGTTGTTGGAACAATTGTCGCAACTGATAAAGCTGATGCAACGAATGTGAAGAGATTTGATCTTAAAACAGATGTTAAATCTATGTTAGAACTTAAAAAAATATTCCTTTTTGTGAATGGTGATAAAGAAAAAACTGTGAATGATGATGATGAAGAATTGAAAAATCTTGAGCCTGGCGATGAAATTGAATTAAAATTTGAAATTGACAATTTATTTAATAAGAATTATGATGAAGGAGATTTAGATGTAACAATCTATGTTACAATGGATGATTCTAGTTTTGGCAAGGATATTGATGAAGAAGAAAGTTATGATTTATCAGCCGGAGATATATTAGAAGAAAGTGATATGTCCGTATTATTTACTGTTCCAACAGATGCTGAAGATGGGAGTTACGATCTTAACATTCGTGTAAAAGGAAAAGATGGTAATAAAGCTGTTTATGAAACTGAATGGAACCTAAGATTGAAAGTTGAACGTGAGAAAGATGATGTAAGAGTTTCTACATTAGTAGTATTACCTAAAGAAATTAGTTGTAATAGAGAAGCAACAATCACTGCGAATGTTGTAAACTTTGGAACAGATAAACAAAGTCATGCTGCATTAACAATTTACAATCAACAATTAGGTTTAGATGAAAAATTTGAATTTGAGTTAAAACAAGGTACAAATTCAGATAATAGTAAATTAATACAACATATTTTTCCAATTGCGGATTCTGTGAAACCAGGAGATTATACAATTATTGCAAGTGCAATGTATGATTATACTTCCCTTGGTGGAAAGGAAAGTGCAATGATAACTGTGAAGGATTGTGTTCAAAAGAAAGTTGAAGTTGCAAAGAAAGATTCCATTACAGATCAATTGGCAAAAGCTGTTGGAGATACTGTAAAAACACAGGAACAAGAAGCTACAAAAGTAAGTTCATCTGATATTGTAAAAACTGTTGAAAAACAACCTTACACTATTGAAGATGCATTTATTGCGTTAATTATTGTTGCAATGATTATAATCTTTGCAATGATTGCGATAAGCATTACATTGCTTGCGAGAAGAAAATAAAAATCAAAAAGGATTTTTAATCTTGCTTTGTAAAAAAAGCAAAAAATAAAAAATAAAAATCACGAGGAGAATAAAATGAAAAAAAACTACACATTTTTAATCGCTTTGGTACTAATTTTACTTATTGCATTAACTGCAGCAAGTGCATTAGCAGCTGGAGAAGATTTAGAAATTACTGATGTAAAAGTAGGTTTGAAAGGAGATTTAGCTTCCGTAGCTGATAAATCTGATACAACCACTTTCCATCCTGGAGAAGAAGTGTTTATAGAATTAACACTTAAGAATAATGGAAAAAATACCATTGAAAAAATTGATGCATCTAAAGTCATAGTGGCTCACAAAGATTTAGGTATTTTCCCTACAAAAATTGTAACTCCTGTAACATCTATTGATGCAGGTAAAACTGATAAAATAGTATATTCTTATACATTATTAACTGATTTGAAAGTTCAAACCAGTGAAGTTAAATTTAGTATTTCTGGTACTGATAAAGTAACAAGTAAAGTTACAGCATTATCTGAACGAACAATTAATTTTAAAGTTGGAGAAGCTGTTCTTCAGATTAGTAATGTAAAAGTTAATGGAAAAACATACGTAAATGATGGGACCACAGATGCTGTGAAACCTGGTGAAACTGTAAGTTTTGAAGTTACTGTTAAGAATACAAAATCAAGTGGTGCAGTTGTAGATTTAAGTTTAACAGCAACACCTAAAGATAAGTTAAAATTAACAAACTTCCCTAACAAAGATTCTACTGAATTAGCAGCAAAGAATTCTTTTATTAATAGTGGAGATTCAAAAACATACACATTTGATTATGTGGTTCCTGTTAGCTTAGCAGAAGCTAACTACGAAGTCACATTTGCAGCTGGTGCAAAAGATAACAATGTCGTTATTGATGGTGATAAACTAACTGTTAAAGCTAAAGATCACGTAATCAAATTAAATGTAAATCAAATTGTAAATGATTTCAAAATTACAAACAAAGAAGATTTGAAAAAATTAGAAACGGATAGTAAATTAACCTTTGAATGTAGTGAGAAAGGACAACAAAAATCTATTACTGTTGTTGTTGCAAATACGGGTAAAACTAATAAAAATGATGTTTTTGTAAAATTAATGGATGGAAGTGGAAAGGAAGTAACCAAGGACCTTCTTGAAAATATTGAATCAGGAAAAACAAAAGATGCTATCCTTACATTTCCAATCAAAGATTTAATTGGTACACACGCATTTAAAGTTCAGTTAATTGGTAAAGCAGGCGAATCATTCAATGATGAAGTTAGTATAAATGTAATTGTAAAGAATTGTGATGTTACATTAGATAACAGCCAACCATTTACAATCACTGAAGATAAGGGTGCACAGGCATTTGATTTAACAAAAGTTTATACAAACATTGAAGCAAATGAAGCTGTAACTGTTACTGTTTCTTCAGGAACAAAAGTAAGTGCTAATGTAGATAATAGTAAGAAAACTTTAACATTAACACCTCAAACAAACTTTAATGGTCAAGATACAATTACCTTAACAGTGTCTGATGCTTCTGGTTCAAAAGTAACCAAAGCTTTCAAAGTTATTGTAAACAATGATAATGTAGACCTACCTAAGGTTTCAAAACAAGAACCTTCAAATAGTGCAATCCCTGTAACTAAAACTGGAACAGTAGTATTAACTGTAAGTTTAAGTAATCCTGATTTAAAAACGGTAGATTATGAATTTGTTGATAAGGCAGGTATTGGATTTGCTGGAAGTAAAGGTTCAAGTAATAAAGAAACTTTTGGTGTGACTTACACATTTGATGCAAAAGGTAAAACAGGGGACCATCCGGTAAAATTACAATTTAACGAAGCATCTGGGTTAAATACAATTAGTTGGACAATCACAATTGTTGATAAACCTGTAGATTTTGCAAAGTTTGCTGGAAGTAAAACAACAAACCCTGTAACAATTGCAGACTCTGATAAAGTTCCAAACTTTGTATTAGAAAATTCAAATGGCATGATTGCATTTTCACAGGATGTGAAATTATCTGATGTAGCTTCTTTAGCTGATGTTGTGATTATTAATAATGGCTATGTTTCTGTAGATTCTGCAAAAGCAAGTACATTCAATCAAAAATCAACAATTACTTTAGCGAAATCTTTCGCAGACCCTATTATCTTGAAAGCAGCTGGATTTAATGCAAATACAGGATTCACAGTATGTGGAGATTGTAAAGTAGTTGATGATAGTAAAGTATCAGGTAAATTTGGATTTGAAGTTTCTGGTTTCAGTACGTATAAAGTAGAAGAAAAGAAATCTGCTTCTCTTACTGTAGATGAAGTTGTTGTTGAAAATGTTAATCGTGAAACAACTGTGACAAAAACATTTACTGTGAAGAATATTGGAAGTGTTGATGCAATTAATGATTTGAAGTTTGATGCAAGTAGTATTGCAAGCAAATACAAATTTGAGATTGTATCTGCACCAGTAAGCATTTCAGCTGTTGGTCAAGAAACTGTTTCAATTAAATTCTTTGTTCCAAAAGATGCAACTGGTGAAAAATATAGCATTGGTAACATTGTTGTAACTGGTAAAGATGCTAAAGGCGTTGCAATTTCAAAAATCATCCCTGTTTATATCCAACCAAAGAGTTTCCTCATAATTGAAAAAGTTGAAGTAAATGGGAAGGAATCTGGAGATCTTAGATTAGATGAAGAAAACGAAATTGAAGTGAATATTAAAAACGCCCTAGATGAAGATATGGTTGATGTAACTGTAACTGTAGAAATCTTAGACGTTGATGGTGATGATCTCTCTGAAGAATCTGATTCATTTGATTTAGATAAAACAGATGATGACACCGTAACTTTGAAATTTGATTTATCAAATGAAGTTGTTGACCAAGAGAGTTACACAATCCGTATCACTGTTGAAGGTGAAACTGACAAAGATGGTACAAAACATGTTACAACCCTTACAAAAACTGTAAATGTTGATCGTGAGAAACACAAAGTAATCATCGATGCAGCGTCATTAAGTTTAAGCAATGTACAATGTAGCGATTTCACATCATTATATGTTTCTGTAAAGAACATTGGTAAAAATGATGAAGATGACGTTGAAATTCGTGTGTCAAACAGTGAATTAGGATTAAGTTCCCAAAGAACTGGTATTGATTTAGATGATTTCAGTGGAAATGATAACGATTACAGTGCAACCTTTAACTTAGATGTTTCAAGTGCTAAGAAAGGATCGTATCCAATTAATGTTGAAGTTTACAGAGACGGTAAATTGGAAGAATCTAAGACTGTTACTTTAACAGTTGCTGAATGTGGAAGTACAACGCAAAGTACAACTGGTTCACAGCAAGTCTTAGGAAGCGATGCAAGTTTAGCACAACAACTACAGGCACAACTACAAGCACAATTAGCAGCTGGTCAGAATGCATTAACAGGCGCTACAGTTCAAGGAAATTTCCGTGAATCCAGTAGTTACACAGCATTACTAGGAGTTTTAATCGTGTTAGTATTCATTGCATTAGTATTGGCAATGGCTGTAATGGTGCTAAAGAAACGCTAAGTTTTTGTTTTTTTTTATTTTTTTTTATTTTAATTTATTTCTAAGAAGTTCCATTTTATTCCAAGAATTTTGAATTTTGTTGTTGAGTAAATTCATGAGCCATTCTTGATTACCTGTGTATACTAAATCACCGTTTTCATAGAAAGGCATATCTACTTTATCTGACCCTTGAATCTCAACGATGATTTTCTTATTAATTGAGAGGATGGATGATTTTTTAAATATTGATTGAGCGGTTAGAAGTAATGTGTTTGCAGAATCTAAATCCTTGCATGCGATGTGAATAATAAATGGTTCCATTCTGAGCCACGCAGTTCCTTGTGGTTGGATATTGAAAAATTCTGATGTAATTAATTCGTGGCTGACTTTAAGCCATTCTGTATTACATTTCTTTCCATCTCCTTGCCAGAAGTAGATGCGACCGGAACATGAAGATGTTGTGTAGTAGTTTTCTAATGCGTTTATTGTTTCTATGATTGGGAGTGCATGTGTATCTATGGACCCTTTCTTACTTTTGTCTATTTTTGAAAGTGCAATATTTTTTTGATGGATAAACATCATATTAGTATAATTCCGGGAGTTGTAGCGACACTGGTTTAAATTGAGATAGTACTGCGTTAATATAGGATTGTTGTTCTGGTGATGTATTAATTAATGCTACTTCTAAAGATGAAAGACGTTTATTAAATTCACTTACCGTTGCATTTCTATATGCATCGCTTACATTAAATTCATGCATCCTTTTAAGACCTTCTGCGTTGGCATCCAGTTCTGCCACATCCATAATAACATCAAATTTGATTTTTCCATTGAGGACTAATTCCACAATATTTGGCGGATCAAAACGTATTCCTTCTCCAAATTGTGTTGCATGATGACCTTCATGTACCATGATTGCATGTTTAATATCTTCTTTATTTTTAAAATCGGGATTTGTAAATAACCCATCTCCTAAAAAAATTCTTGTTGATTGTTTTGTGCCACGTAATGATAAATCACTTATAGTATATGCTGAGTTGTGATGATGGTATTGTTTAAGTAATGTATCCTCATCAATGTTAGTATTGGGAAAATGTGAGCTCATGAATTTAATGAGAAATTTTCCTTCAGGATCATAATCAACACCGTTGCAATAAGGAATTTTTGAACCTTCTAAGATACTTGAGATTAACTGTTTTCGTTGAGAGGGGTTTTCAACGGATTGTTGGAATTCTGAATCAACTATTGTAACTTGTTTTGATAATTGCTGATATGTAGGGGAATGTAGCAAATACGTTGAACATCCAATTACAATTGCAAAATTAAGGAATCCTTTATTCATAACCTCTTTTTCTACAGAAGCTTTTTAAAGATTATGATGAAAATAAGATATATGAGAAATATCAAAAAGGTATTGGTAGATTTAAACAGTAATAAAAAGTATTTTATTAAAGATCTAGATGATAATTTCCACACATCAAATGGCGTGATTTCAAAAGAACAGATGAATGGATCTGAAACGTTAGTGAAGTCTGATAAGGGAAGAAAATTTGTAGTGTTAGAGCCTTCTTTTGTAGACTTGTGGGAAAATTTAAAACGTGGCCCACAAATTATGCAACAGAAAGATGTTGGTATTGTATAGCTAAAACAGGTGTTAATAGAAATTCTCGTGTTGTTGATGCTGGTGGTGGAAGTGGAAGTATGTGTCTTTCATTTGCAAATATATGTAAGGATGTGTATGTGTATGAAATTAATCCTGAACATTATGATGTAATTCAGAAAAATGTGCAAGCTTTTGGTATTGATAATTTACATTTGAAACAGGAAAATGTGTATAATGGTATTGTAGAAAAAAATATAGATGTCATTAATTTAGATCTTCCTGAACCATGGCAAGCTGTGAATACGGCTGAAAAGGCATTGAAGGACGGGGGATTCTTAGTTGTATATTTACCAAATCTTGGACAGGTGAAACAGTTTATTGATGCGTGTAAAGGTACAAGATTTCGTGTATTAGAAACATTAGAATTACTTGAACGGAAGTGGAAAATTCAAGATAGAATTATGCGTCCTGAATTTGAGATGTTGGGACACACTGGTTTTTTGACATTTTGTAGGAAGTTTTAATTTTACTATTAAGAAAGTTTTATAAGAATTCTTTGATTACTTCACCTAAAAGGAGTGTGATATAATATGAAAAAAATATTTTTAGTGGTGATATTAACACTAGCAATGATGCTTGCTGTTTCTGGCTGTTCTAAAGCAGGATCTGGTTCACAAGGGTCTCAAGGAGAAAAAGGTGAAGTTGGACTTCAAGGTCCACAAGGATTTCAAGGTGAAAAAGGATTGAAAGGAGATAAGGGACAGAAAGGAGATACTGGATCAGCTGGTAAAGATGGTGTTGGTGCAGGTAGTGGGCAGGAATTAATTTTTGTACAATCATCAAAAACATTCTCTGAACAAAAAGCAGATAGTTTTACTGGAACAAAAATTTGTAAAGATGCTGGTTATATCAGTTGTTTATACGCAGAATTTGGTGATGGATATGACAGTTTTAGTTCTGTAGATGGGACATGTGCAGGAAATGCGCAATGGATCTCAGGTAATTGGAATTTTCACGGATCATGTGAGAGTCTAGTATCACAAGCAATCGCGTGTAAAAAACCAGGAAGTTCTGTAAATTCAGGTTCAAGTACGAATGATTGGAGAGGAGCACGTCAAATTTCGAGTGTAGTGTGTGTGAAATAATTTTATTTTTATTTTTTTCTTAGATTTCAAAGCAAGGGTTTATAAAGATACAAAGGAATGTATATATTCTAAAGGCTTTTATGAGTTCTTTTTTAATTTAATATGGCTAAATTCAATAAAGTAAAATTTTGTTACGGATGTAAAGAACGATTTCTGATTAAACCAGGTGAACCTAATCGTGGATATTGTGTCAAATGTCAAAAAAAAGTTGATAAAGCTAAAAAAGAGCAAGAAGAAAAAGAAGATAATGAATGATTACATCTTCTAAAGAATAAAAATATATAAATACAATTTAAGTTTCTTTTCTGATATGACTATCAAAATTAAAAAGTTACATGAAGATGCGGTTGTTCCAAGATATGCAAAGGAGCATGATGCAGGGATGGATTTTTTTTCTAATGAATCTCTTGTTTTACAACCTGGTGAACGAAAATTAGTTTCTACAGGGATATCCATGGCAATCCCTCAAGGTTATGTTGGTTTAATTTGGGATAAATCAGGGATTGCAACAAAACATGGTTTAAAGACAATGGCCGGTGTAATAGATGCAGGTTACAGAGGAGAGATTAAGATTCTAATACATAATCTAAGTAATGAAAAGTATGTTATTGAGAAAGGAAATAAAGTGGCACAGATGTTAATTCAACCTGTTGAACAGCGAGAAATTATAATAGTCTCTGAATTGGATTCAAGCGATCGTGGAGAAGGGGGATTTGGAAGTACGGGACTTATTTAATTTCATATCCTTTATTTTTTCTTAAGAATTCTTTTGCAAGATCCAATTTACCTTTACTTTCTGCATAAACAGTGTAGAGAATTTCTCCTTTATAAACACGATCTTTAACTTTTTTATTGAGATAAATACCAGAACCCTTATTCTTGGGACAACCTGCAATTCTTGCAATTTTTGAGATGGTCATATTATTAATGGATGTTACTTTCCCACGTTTTGTGCTTTTTACAATATATCTATGCGTTCCTAACAGTGGAAGTTTTATTTTACCTTGGGCTTTAATGATTTCTTTCATTTTTTTTAATGCCTGTCCAGATTCAAGAATTTCTTTTGCAACTTTTGCACCTTTACGGTGTTTACCTGTCATCTCTAAAAGTATGCCTGCCATACTAATTGCTTTCTTTTTCAAATCCTGAGGTGCTGTTGGATCATCACGAAGAACAGACATTACATCTTCAGATTCTAATAATGGGCCAATCCCATATCCAATTGGTTGAGTTCCATCTGTGATAATCACCTTAACATTCATGCCTAATTTTTTTCCAATCAATTCAAACATTTTCTTTAATCGTTTTGCAGATTTTTGATTTTTTATTTTAACTTCTGGTCCCAGAGGAATATCAATCAAAACATGATTTGCAGACACAGAATATTTTTTTGCCATAACAGAAGCAAGAAGCTGTCCTTCAGCATCAATTGACAATGGAGATTCTACCAAAATAATTTTATCATCAGCAGGTGCAAGATTCATACTACCTCCATGAACAATACAAGCATTTGTTTTATTAACAACTTCTTTAATCTTTTTTTCCGTCATTTCAACTTTAGCAAGACATTCCATTGTATCTGCAGTTCCAGCTGGAGAAGTAATTGCACGTGAACTGGTTTTGGGGATTGTAAATCCTGCAGCTGCAATGATTGGGATAACAACCATTGTTGTTCTATTTGCTGGAACACCACCTATACAATGCTTATCTAAAGTAATTCCTTTAAATTTAATTCTTGTACCTGTATTTACCATGGCACGCGTCATATCAACAACTTCTTGATTATTCCATCCATGTGTAAATCCTGCTGCTACAAAATATGTTTTTTCTATGTCGGTTAATCTATCATGGGTTATATCATCAATAATATGAAAAATTTCTTTGTAGGATAATGTTTTCCCATAAAGTTTATCACGAATATGTTTAACAGATTCTGGTTTTCCATTTATTTTTAGACTAACAAATTCATTACGTTTTACATTTAATTTATCTAATACTTCTTCAAATAATCCTATTTTTCCTGGAGGCACTGCCTTTATACTTTCAGAGATATCAACAACACATGTTGTTTTTTTATTTTTATGAGATATAATAACACGGTCACCAGAATGAAGATCAAGTATTGCTGCATCATCTTGATGGAGAATTACAATTAGCACGCCACCTGTTGCTATGTCCATGTCTTTTACTTTAAATTTCATGTGATCCCTCTTTTTTCAGGTAGAATGTTTTTTTTGTGTTTATATGTGTTTTGGTAAAATAAGCACAAGCTGTCACACTTTGTTCTGGACTTTACTACGTAAAGTATCAGAACTTCATTCTGGACTTTACTACGTAAAGTATCAGAACTTCATTCTGGACTTTACTACGTAAAGTTTTTAAATGAACAGTTATCTTACACATAAAGATCATGGGCCTATGGTCTAGTGGCTATGACAGTGCCCTTACATTCCGTAAGGA
>JABMOA010000110.1 GCA_013204355.1 Candidatus Woesearchaeota archaeon
GGGTCACTTACATCTATCATGATTGGATTGATGTAATTGGTGATAAAAAAAGAACGGAATACGAAACCTTTCAAGCAACAACAAAAGCCATTGAAGATATTAAATGGATGATCAGAAATATATCAGGTGAATTGGGAATAGCCCATGTTTACGTGACATCTGATCATGGATTTTTGTTTAATCACACAGAACTACAAGAATCTAGCAGAGAGGTTCTCCCAAAAGCAAAAGGATACAATAGAGATCATGTTCGTTTTGTTGTGAGTGATGAGTTTGAAGGAAAGGTAGATGGCTATAAAATGAACATGAAAGACACTACCAATATTGATACGGATTTACAAATAGCTGTCCCTAGAGCGATTAATCGTTATCGAAAGCAGGGCAATGTTGGTGTTCAATTTGTTCACGGTGGAGCAAGTGTACAAGAACTGCTAACTCCGGTGGTAAAATTTTATAAGAATAAAAAGGAATTACTCCAAGTAGTAACGTTTAAAAGAATAGACCAAACAGATAAAATTACTTCAGGAAGCTTGAAAATAACGCTCTTACAAGATCAACCTGTTTCAAACGAAAGTAAAAGTGCAGAAGTGATATTTGGTTTATACAGTGATACTGGTGAGCTATTCTCCAATGAAGTTAAGGTTCATTTCAACTCTACTTCTTCCAATCCTAGAGAGAGAATGTTTGATGTCATTTTAACATTGAATTCGGTTGGATCTAATGCTAGTTTCTGCTACTTAAAAGCCTTTGACCAACAGGACAAAGCCAAATTAAACCCACTTGGAAGTAATGACCTAATTAAGATAAGCTCCTTAATGGAAATAGATGAATTTTAACTATGGAATTAAAAGATAAAATATTAGAACATTTTGAAGGAAAGGTTGTTAGAAAAGACCTAACTAAACTAGTGAAAGGGAATGCAGTTGTCCCTACCTATGTTTTGGAGTACTTATTAGGCCAGCATTGTGCTACATTCGATACCGAAATCATAGATCAAGGCGTTGAAAAAGTTAAGGATATAATTAAAAAACATTTTGTTCATAGAGATGAGGCAGAGATAATTAAATCCCAAATTAAAGAAAACGGACAACACCGAATAATTGATAAAGTTGCTGTTCGATTAAATGACAGAAAAGGTGTTTATGAAGCCGAATTCTCCAACTTAGGATTAAAAAATGTTCTAATAAGTTCCGATGTTGTTACCTCCTACCAAAAGCTTCTTACATCAGGTGTTTGGTGTATTGCCACTATGGCGTATCAGGGCGGAGATGACTTGAAAGGGTCGCCCTGGGTGATTGAAACCTTAAAACCTATTCAAATTTCAAATGTTGATTTGGATGAATACAAAAGCCTAAGAGCAAATTTTTCAAAAGATGAATGGATTGATCTTCTAATTCAAAGTACCGGTCTCAATCCCGATGAGCTTAATTTTAGAAGTAAGCTGATTCAATTAGCGAGGATGATTCCGTTTTGTGAAAACAACTACAACATCATTGAACTTGGCCCAAAAGGAACAGGAAAGAGTCATATCTACTCTGAATTATCGCCCCATGGAATGTTAATTTCAGGTGGAGAAGTAACACAGGCTAAATTATTTGTAAATAATTCAAATGGTCAAATTGGTTTAGTCGGTTATTGGGACAATGTGGCTTTTGATGAGTTTGCTGGTGCAACAAAGAGAGTAGATAAAAACCTTGTTGACACCATGAAAAATTACATGGCAAACAAATCGTTCTCTCGTGGAAGTACTCCTTATGGAGCAACGGCTTCTATGACCTTTGTGGGAAACACCATGCACTCTGTTTCATACATGATGAAACATTCCGATCTTTTTGAAGCACTACCAAAATCTTACCATGACAGTGCGTTTTTAGATAGAATACATTGTTATTTACCGGGTTGGGAAGTTCAAAAATTGAGGAATGAGTTATTTACAGACAATTATGGATTCATTGTAGATTACATTGCTGAGATTTTTAAGGAACTGCGTAAAGACGACTACGCCCAATATTATACCAAGTATTTCAAGCTGTCAGAGGGAATCACAACTCGTGATAGAACAGGTGTACTAAAAACGTTTTCTGGACTTTTTAAAATTATCTATCCTCACGGTGAATGTACCAAAGAAGAAATGAAAGAGTTGCTTGATTTTTCTTTAGAAGGTAGATGTAGAGTGAAGAACCAACTTGTAATTATTGATGAAACCTTTAATGCGGTAGATTTTTCATATACAGATATTGAAACCACAACAGAGTCTAAAATAATTACACTTGAAGAGAAGCAATATCCAGCTCTTGTCAAAGGTAATGCGGATTCGTCAGAGGATAATCATTCTGAAAATGAACTTTCTACTGCTCAATTAAATAATGTTGAAACAGTAAAAGAGGAGCTGCTCTCCGGGAAGCATCGTGTAGTTGAGGAAAACGAAAAAGACATTAGTTATGAGAAATTATTTAGTCCCTATATAAAAGGAGCAGCTTCCATAACAATAGCAGACCCATATATTCGGCATTTTTATCAAGTAAAAAATGTAATGGAGTTTTTGCAAATGGTGCTAAAATTCCGACCAGTGGGAGAAGATATTGAAGTAAAGCTCATAACAAAATACGATGCAGATAAGCAATGCGAAAGTGAAGAAAGATTAGAACAATTGAAGGATAGCTTTGAAGGATCCGGTATTGACTTCTCCTATGCGTTTGACCAATCTGTAAGTTTTCATGCAAGAAGCATTGAAACTAATACGGGATGGAAAATTAGTTTAGATAGAGGCTTGGATATTTTCCAAGCTTATGATTTTAGAAATCCATTTAATCTAGCCAACAGCATACAGGAAGAAAGGCTTTGTAAGGGGTTTGAAGTTACTTACTTGAAGGATGTTGAGAATTAAAAGAGATAAGAATGTGTTACGAAATTAAAATAGAGACGGTGGTAGCGATTGTAGCAGTGGTAGTTGCAATTGTTGCTGTTTACTATGGGAACAAAAATAGCAAGCAACAAATTTTAATTACCAAGCTTGAAGAGTTGTTTGAAGTTGTCCAATCCCTTAGTAGGTATTATGGGCGATTAATGGAATTGAACTTTAAAGTTGAAGAATTGAGAGATTCTGAAAATAAGGAGTTGCAAACCTTGGCACAATACTATGAAATAAGGGATCAGAAAATTTCAAAAGAGGAACGATTAAGAATTAGTGAATATTTATCCCGTATTGAAGTTTTAACCGAATGTTATACAAAAGGAGATTTAAAAAAACAGCTATTGCACTTTGAGAAATTAATGTACAGTTTTTCCGATTTGGTATTCAATGGCGGAAGTATTCATCAAGAATTGAATTTTAAAAAGGGTTTTCCGAATTATGAAGAATTCAACACATTGATAAAGGAATTAAAGCAGAGGATAATTACTGAAATAAAAATGTAATAAGAAAATTACTTAAATGAGCTATTTACATGACGCATCACCTACTTGGAACGGGTTTAATTACCAAGGAAAAATAGCTTTACTGGTTGTTTTAGATAAGATATTGGAATTGAATAAAGCTAACGATTCCATTTATACTTACAATTTGGAATTAGAATGGTTGGAAGACTTTTCCATAAAAAACGGAAATGAATACGTTTCGATTCATCAAGTCAAAAATTATGGTTCAAAAGCTTTGGTTTCCTATAAATCGGCTATTTACTCTTTGCTTTCAAAGCTTCTTAATGCGATTTCACCCAATGAATTAGGAAGATTGATTCCTGAAAGAATCACAAAAGAAAAAAGCAATGAGATTGCAACCTTGATATTTAATCACTTTATAGAACAAGGGATATTGACCGATACTAGTACGATATGTTTAGAAAGTAATATTGAAAATCTCGATTTAACTGATAAAATTCAAGAAAAAATAAAAAATCCCAATGAACTATTAACTCGGCTTAAAGCTACTTTAGCATTTTATAAAGATTTACATGAGAACTGTGGAAACTTAGTATCGGCTTGTCTCCACATTGCAGAACCCTTAAATCCTCTTTATAACTCCTCTGATGTAGAGGGGCTAGATAATATTCAAAACTCCGACATATCTAAGATTGAAGGTTTTTCTGAAGCTTTAAGCAAATTATCAGTTTATCAATATGATAACAATGTGTTTAATTGCTCAAATGAGAGCATGGATGCTTATTTGGATAAACGAATAAAGAAATATTTTATTGAAGTTGACAATATAGGAGACGATGATCCTAAATGCCAACCAGATTATTTAAAAAAAACAAGGATTTACCTTTTGTCGTTAATTGATCAACATATTTCCGAAAGACATCAAGCAATTAGAGATGATTCGGAAGAAGCAGAAAAATATATTTCGTTTACCAAATTTCAGGAAATACTTAATCAAGATTTATATGAAAACATTGATTACGATGCATGGAAACTACGTGAATCATATAATGCTGTTTTATATAGTTTCCTTGAAGAGCTTAAGGAGGATGAATCGAAGTGTAATGCACTTTTAAATTTATCAGACAATATATTCCTTAAATATCCAGGGCAAAAATTTGTTGATTTTTGTCTTCAAATAACACCTCATGCTGAGTCTCCAAACAATAGGCAATCTATACTGAGTCAAGAAGGGTTGCGAGATTCTTTTCTTTTTTTCTTTAGTGAGGTAACATCCCATGCTGGGGATATTCATGTAAAAGATGAAACGAATGATTTGTATGGGGTCATTACAACAATCAATGAGGCCCGTTTTAATCAAGAAAACAGAAGAATGGCAGTTTATCGAAAGATAAGAGAAAATCAAACGAAAATGCCTCCATTCAATTTTAATGTAGAACGTTTAATAGGTCGAATTGGTGAACATAATGGAGGATTAAAATATAGTGAAGTTGTACCAAAAGATACTTTAGCTTCTAAAGAGTTTATTGATTCAGAGGGGAAAGGACAAAGGAGTAATAAAATAACTATTTCCGAAGATTTTAAGATAGTCGATATACAGGAAGAAATTAATAGGTTAAGTAATGATTAATACGATAAAAAAGATTTTTTTAGACAATCAGGCATTTAAAATTGAAAACTTCAATTATGTGGCTAATTCTGATAATATAAATGGTTTTGTAGCCCTCGATACTCGTGAAGGAAAGACTGGATTGTTTATGGTTATTGAGGTTAATGAATTGAATGTACTATTGAATGAGAATGAAGTGTTATATGAAACATTTTATTCTGAACTAAGAGGTGAAGAATACTATCTCCCTGAGTTTAATAAAAACATTTCACTAATTATTCTTCTTGACACTCAACTGCCAATTGAACAAAAGATAAAAAGACAAATTTTTGAAATTGAAGAGAACCCCTTTTATTTCAAAAAATATGTTTTGCAGTACACAGAAGAACAGCACAATGATTTAATCGAAAAGTGTGAAGATATAACAACTGAAAATCTACGAAATCTTGTTTTAAATGTTGATTTTGAGGAATTTAAAAAAGATATCTCTGTTAATAATTATGTTAATCTGTTACTCAATTTATACGTTAAGTTACCTTTTCTTAATGTTCCATACTCTGCACAAGAATTACCAGACCTTACTGAAACTATCATGGAAATATTAGGGCAGAATTCTGACTTTCAAGATTTAAACGAGTATAGAGAAAAAGTTTTAGCTGGCATAGATAATAATATCTATGACCTTTTTAATATTCCTGAAAAATTAAATGAGAATGAGTAATTATCGAATAAATAAGATCTATTTGGAGAATTTCAAATTGATTTCTGAAAGCATTCTCATTGAAGATTTTCAGAGTAATGACTTCATTGTTTTTGATGGGCCAAATGGCTTTGGGAAAACAACCGTTTTTGATGCGATTGAAATAGCATTAACAGGAGAGATTCATAGAGTTTTTCAGAATAAAATAGTGCCAAGTGGGCAAGGTGCTGAGGATAATGTTTATCTAAATAATCAAAATAATCCGATGAAAATTGTGATTGAATTTGATGATGGCGATAACACAAAAGTTCTTTTAGTTCAGGGAGAAAGTAGTGTCGGAATGAGGAAAACAAAGTTGAGGGCAGATAATCAAGAGTATTTCAAAAGGTTTGAATTAGAAAATATTGATAATCACGGTGATAACATAGATGGTTTGCCAGAATTATCTCAACAGGACATTAATTCTTGGTTTAACGATGTGGACTTAAAAAAGTACTATAAACTCTATCATTATATCCAACAAGAAGAAACAACTTTCTTTTTAAAAATGAAGGAAAATGAAAGAATGAAGCAATTGGGTACTTTATTTAACACCTCAACAGAGGATGATGATTTTCAAGTAATCAGCTCAAGATTAGATGGAGTTTCCGCAGAAAAAGATAGATTGGATAGCGTTTTGTCCAAGAATAAAAAAGCACTTGAAAGTATAGATATATCAAGCGAAGATCCAATAGAGAGCATGACAGAATACAAAGATGTTTTTGAGAATCTTGATTTTAATCCTCTATGGAATAACGAAAAATTAAAGAATATTCATCAAAAAAACAATGGTGAAGAAACTGTTAGAACACTTTATAAAAGAGAGATTGATTTACTTATCAAATTTGTTAATGATTTTGAAGCAAACTATGAACAATACGTTCATAGCTTATTAAATAATAGGCTACTTGCCTATAAATCAGATGTAGATTTATTAAATAATTACATCCAGTCTGTAAGCTTTCTAAATGATATCGATTTAATACGACAGAAACAAAAAAACCAAAAAAAGTACCTCTCTTTACAAAAAGAGCTGAATAAAAGCACTTTGTTAAAAAACCTTTCCAAAGTAAACTTTGATGAAATTTATAAAGAATTGCCCATTGAAGATCATTCCGAAAACTCAAAGTTGAAGATTGATAAAATTCTTTCACTTAAGAGTAAAGAAGGACAATTATCTCAGGTGATAAGGGATTTTGAAGAAACAAGAAAAGAAATTCTTTCATTGTTTGATAGTATTCATAAAGAAGAAGAATTACCAGACAATGAATGTCCGTTATGTGGTTTTAGTTGGCCGGAAGGATATGAGCAGCTATTGTCAAATATTGAAGAAAAAGGAAAGAAAATTTCGTTATTAAAAAGTACAACAAGTAAAGAAATCACGAAGCAATTTAATGAGTTTTACGAAGAAAACGTGTTGCAACTCATTGGTTTTGTAGATAAGTATTTGCAAGATCCAAACAATATTATTAATCAAGACTTTTTTAACCAAGTTAATATTGACC
>JABMOA010000111.1 GCA_013204355.1 Candidatus Woesearchaeota archaeon
ATGCTTTAATTTTAGATACAGCTGCGTTTTGGGTTCCAAAAGATAGAACTAAAACAACAATTGGTGATTATCTTGAAACGATTTCTAAATATAAAGGAAAAATCCATATTGTAACAGTTTTAGAACCAGACATTTTAAGAGCCAATTTAGGTGATTTAATCAGACATGTAAGTGCACATTACAAACCGTTTGATTTAACTGAGATAACTAAAGATTTAGAATAAATCCAAAAATCTTATAAACTACTCAATAAAATAACATTCTATGGCAAGAGACAATAAAGTAAACATGCCTTCTGGGCAAGGGGGATTAACACGATATTTTGATGAGTATAGTTCAAAAATTGAAATTTCACCAACCGCAGTTATTATTTTAGCGGTTGTGATTATGGCTCTAATTATCATTCTACATCAAGTTGGCGGAGGATTTTTCGGATGATGCCTGGCATGAATCCTCGGAAGATGCAACAGATGATGAAGCAGATGGGGATTCAACAAGTTGAAATTCCTGCAACTGAAGTAATCATTAGAACAGCTGACAAGGAAATTATTATTACGAATCCGTCTGTACAAAAAGTAAACATGATGGGGAATCAAAATTTTCAAGTTTCTGGAAATATTACCGAACGATTATTGAATTCTACACCTGACATTTCTGAAGAAGATGTAAAAACGGTCATGGAACAAGCTAACGTTTCTGAAGATGAAGCTCGAAACGCAATTGAAGATGCTAAAGGAGATTTAGCAGAAGCAATTATGGGTTTGATGAAAGATTAATTTCTTAGAATGAAAATTCTAACACACGAAGAAGAAACAGAAGCGTTATTTTTTATTGATTATGTAACAAAAGTTGCACAAGATTCTACTTGTGGATGGTCTAAATGTGGTTCAGTGATTGTTAAGAATGATTCCATCATTGGGGAAGGATTCAATTCTCCTGCTGGAAACGAAAGTGCAAGATGTGGTGTGAAAAAATCTTCTTATGATTTGAAAGTAACTGATAAAACATGTTGCGTGCATGCGGAACAACGTGCAATCATGAATGCGTTGAAAAAAAATTATGATGAAATTAAAGGTTCACGCTTATATTTTATTCGTCTAGATGAAGAAGGAAATAAAACAAAAGCAGGTGACCCCTATTGTACAATTTGTAGCAAGATGGCACTTGATGTGGGGGTTAAAGAATTTGTGTTGTGGCGAGAAGAAGGTGTTTGTGTTTGGGATACAAAGGAATATAATGATGTTTCTTTCAATTACTAATTAACTTCTTCAGGTGTGGTTAAACTAAAATAGGTTTGACCATCCTTTTCTTCTCTTTTTAATAGATGATCTTTAACTGCGTAATCCAAAAACATAGAAGCTAAACATAAATCAAATGCGCGAGAACGGATTCCAAATCTTGTTATTAAATTAAATACTTCGGTTTCTTCATTAGACCCATCATCCCCATCATAAGGATGATCTAAAAAATCGTTAACAAGAATTCGTAAAGCTTCCATTTTAGGTACAGCGTCTGATGTTTGAAATTGTTCTGGAACCCGATGTTGATATGTAGTATAACATCTATCTACAAGATCTAAATCATTTAAGGCATGAAAATTATCTGTTAAATTTAAATGCTCAAAAGATTCGTCCATAACAAAACTCCTTTGTTGTAATTCATAAAGAAAATCATCTAATTGTCCTGTAGTGGCATATGGTCCAAGAATTGGTTGTGGTGACATAAATATTAGTAAGAAGACAAAGTATATAATCTTTATGGAAGAAAAAACACCACAACCATTTTAAACATTAAGAGATTTCTACCATTTATGCATGATGCAAAAAAGAGAGCAGAACAACATTTGAATGGAGCACATCATTTTCTTTTTAACACATATCCATTACTTAACGAACCAAAGTTGTTGTTAGGAATCTTTTCTAACATTTCAAAGTCCCTAGAAGCTTCAATGGAAGCCATCTTACTTCATGGAAGAGCTAACCATTATGTTCCTGCGTTTGGAAATGATTTCATCCATAAATGGCATGCGTTTAGTAAATATGCTTCACCAAAACATCACATATCTAAAGAATTTACGACTTTGATTATGGATTTAAATAAAATTAGAGATTTGCATGATAAAAGTCCTGTTGAATTTCCTCGCGGTGAGAAGTTAATAATTTGTAATGCGGAATATGATATTACTACCTTAAGTGCTAAGGAAGCGCATTTAGCATTAAATAAAGCGAAAGAATTGCTTGAAAAAACAAGTGAAATTCTAAATGCATAGAAAGTAATAAATAGAGGTATCTTTTCTTCCTACTTCTTGGTTACAAAGTGATATACAAATGGATGAAATGAATGAAATTGATGAAATGTTATTTGAGGCGCGTGACGAACTGAAAAGGTTGGAGCACATAATCTATGTTTCTTTAAAATATACAAGAACAGTAGATGTGATTACAAATGCACTTAATCGTATGGTGAGTACCTATGATTTGGTGGTTGATGCGTTCTTACAAAAAGCTCTAGAAGAAGGCCACATCGATATTTTACCTAAAAGTCCTGCATTACGTGCACGAAGATTAGCAGAAATTCGTGAACATGATCAAGAGTTATTGAAATACCTTAAATTTTATACATTTCTAAAAAATATTTTGACTTTACCCTACACAAGAAGACAGGAATATAGGCGACATGTTACAAGAATCGTACCTTTAGAAAATTCTACAGCTGAACTTTGCATTGATAATCTTACAAATGCAGAGAAATATCTTCATAAATTTGTAACCTACGCCTGGCATACACTTATTGGTAAGCCTGAAGAAGATTAAGTTACTTGTAAATGCACCTTGAAAAACGATAAATATTAAATACTGGTCCTTTCTCTTTTAATGTGAAATGACGAAATTTATTGCAATTGCATCGGGAAAAGGTGGCGTTGGAAAGACGACAAGTACCTTAAATATTGGGCAAGCTCTTATTAATTTGGGAAAAAGGGTTGTGCTCGTTGATGCAAACCTTGTGACACCAAATTTAGCCTTACAATTGGGTTTAGTAAATCCTGAAGGAACGATTAACAAATTCCTGCGAAAGGAGAAAAGTTTGAAGGATGTTACATATTTACATGAAACTGGATTATCTGTGATTCCTGCGTCTCCTTCATATCATGAATTTCAAAAAACAAATTCTCAAAATTTAACAGAAGTGTTTGAACATTTGGATGATACCACTGATTTTGTATTATTGGATTCTCCAAGCGGTTTAGGATATGAAGTTAGTCATGTTATCAAACACAGTGATGAAGTTCTCATCATTGTTAACCCGCATCTCAGTTCGGTGATGGATGCATTAAAAACAATGCAGTTAGCGAAAGCAAATGATACTGTTGTTGCAGGGATTGTATTAAATATGAGTCATAATGGACGGCATGAAATGTCTCCTTTAGAAGTTGAACAAATTTTAGGATTACCAATTATTGCAAATATAAGACATTCAAGAAAAATGCGAAAGGCATTGCATAAACAGATGCCTGCAACATATTTATATCCTCGTTCTAATGTGGGTAAAGAGTTCAGAAAAATTGCAGAACATCTTTCTTTGCATAAGAATGTATAATTGGATGTATAATTAAGACCGCTTTTTAACATCTTTTAAAATAGGAAAAG
>JABMOA010000112.1 GCA_013204355.1 Candidatus Woesearchaeota archaeon
ATATTAAAGGTGAATATGATATTGTCATGAAAGTATATAAGGGTCAAGATGCGATTGTTGATAAGGGTTTTGATGTTGATTTCAAATAACCATTAACTTTTTATAGTTCTACCATTCAAAAATATCATGAAATTTGTCTATCTTACCGAAGGCTTCCGTGTTTTCACGAAATCTCTTATATCTAGAGTATATCAAAAGAAATATAATGGAAATGCTGAAGAAATTTGTAGGAAAGTGATTGATGATTGTTGGAATGACAGATATTTCCAAACCTCTTCAGGTCATTTTAAACAATTCTGGACGCGGGATTTTGGGTGGTGTGTATCTTCATTATTGAAATTAGATTATGAAAAACAAGTTCACCAAACTATAAGATATGCTTTTAATAGATTTAAATTAGCGAACAAAATTACAACAACAATCACACCACGAGGAAAACCATTTGATTTCCCTACATTAGCTGTTGATTCTTTACCGTGGTTTATTCATGCAATTAAAGTATCAAAGTTTCAATATTATGAACATAAAGATTTCCTTAATAAAGAAATCTTAAAATATTATAAACAGGTTATTAATGAACAAACAGGGCTAGTAAAACCAGACGAACATTTTTCTTCTATGAAAGATCTTACCATACGTAAGAGTTCCTGTTATGATAATTGCATGGTAGGCATGCTAGCAGAAGATTTGAAATCCTTAAAATTAGTCAATCCTTTTGAAAAATTCAACTATCCAGATTTAATAAAACGACATTTTTGGAATGGCGCATACTTTTTTGATGATTTATCTAAAAAAGAATATGTAGCAGGAGATGCAAACATTTTTCCTTTCCTAACAGGTCTCATCACAGATCATAATATGTTAGAAAAAGCATTAAAAATGATTGAAGAAAAAGAATTAGACAAACCATTTCCATTAAAATATACCTCTTCTAGAGAACATATAACGTTCATCTGGGAAGAATTCTTCAATAAAGATTATGAAAGTACCGCCTTATGGCAGCATATGGGACCATTATATGTACGTTTAGTAAAACAAGTAAATCCAGATAAAGGAAATATCTTGATGAAAAATTATCTTACATTAATTGAAAAACACCAGAATGTTCTTGAAGTTTTTGCAGAAAATGGCAAGCCACATAAGACACCTTTTTACTATTGCGATTCCGGAATGTTGTGGGCAGCTAATTATCTGACACTCTAACCTCTATTCTTAACAATAACAATACATTAAAATACCTTCTTGTCTTTCTAAATCAAGGTGGTTCCAGCAATATCAATAGTTATTCCAGCACATAACGAAGAAAATTATATTCGTCAGACATTACATTCTCTTAAAAATCAAACATTTCAAGATTTTGAAACCATAGTCGTTGCAAACGGATGTGTAGATAAAACTGAAGAAATTGTTAGAAAACGAGAACATGAAAAACTAAAATTATTTTCCATGTCTCAAGCGAACGTAAGTCGTGCAAGAAATTATGGCGCGGATAAAGCACAATCACATTTACTTTTATTTCTTGATGCAGATACAACTCTAGAACAAGACACATTACATAAAATTCATTCAAACTTTTCTGCTCAACATGCCATTATGACTACCAAAAGTAAACCTGACGAGAAAAAATTAGCTTATGCATTAGCATTTGGTTTAAAAAATTTATATGTTTCCACAGGACTATACAAAGCATGTAGTGGTGCATTGGTATGTAGGAAATCAGATTTTGAAAAAATCAATGGATACAATCCTGAAATCATCGTACGTGAACACCACAAATTAATTTCAGAATTGAGAAAATTAGGAACATACCATTGCCTTGACACAACTGTTACCAATTCTACAAGAAGATATCAACAATGGGGTGTAGGAAAATCCGTTGCATTTTGGACCAAACAATGGTTCACAGAGAAATTTGGTGATTTGAAAAAGTCAGAATACGAGAAAATTCGGTAACTTTATTAACATCACTTTATTAAAAATACTATGATCATCACAATCTCAGGAAACCCAGGAAGCGGAAAATCAACCGTTGCAAAGATTCTTATTAAAAAATTAAATGCTGAACGAATTTATGTAGGTGGTATTAGAAGAGATTTAGCAAAAGAAAAAGGGATGACATTAGAAGAACTTAACGAATACGCTAAAACACATCCCGAGACTGATGTTGATGTAGATGTAAAAGCTGCAGAAAAAGCGAGAATGTTAGAGAAGCAAGGTAAAATAGTTATTGTTGAAGGAAGGACACAATTTCATTTCATTCCAGAATCTATTAAAATTTATGTGAAAGTTGAACCTAACGTAGGTGCAGAACGTATTTGGAAAGATCTACAAATAAAAGAACTTGCCAAGCAAAGAAATGAAGGAAACATAGAATCATTAGAACAATTAAAAGCAAGTGTCACATTACGAGAAGAACAAGATGCTGCTCGGTACAAGAAATACTATGGCATAGATAACAGAAATGAATCGCAATTTGATTTAGTTGTAGATTCAACCGTTCCTAGTGCAGAGGAAGTTGCAGAGAAGATTGTTGAATATATAAACGGCCAACAACAAAACTTATAAATGTCCTTCATTCTTCCCTATAAATAATGGATAAAATTCAAAATAAAGATTTCATTGAAATAACCTACACAGGAAAGCTTGAAGATGGTACAATCTTTGACACAACAAATGAAGATATTGCACATCAAGCTAAGATCCCTCATAATCACAATAGTCTTAAACCAGCAGTAATATGTGTTGGTGAAAAGCAACTTCTCCCTGGATTAGACGCAGGTCTTGAAGGGCAAGAAGTAGGAAAAGAATTTTCTGTGACATTAGAACCAGAAGACGCATTTGGAAAACGAGACGTGAAACATATTGAAATGATGCCACTCTCAGTATTCAAAGAACATAAAATGCAACCTCACGTAGGATTACAATTTGATGCAGATGGACGAAGAGGTGTGATTACAAAAGTGGCAGGTGGACGTGTCATTGTAAATTACAATCATCCATTAGCAGGAAAAACTGTAATTTACACATGTACAATTAACAAAAAAATTACAGATCCAAAAGAACAAATTGAATCTTTCTTATCAACAACATTACGTGTTGGTAGAGAACATATGATTACGTCAATCAATGAAAATAAAGCAATTGTTGAATTACCTTTACAACTTCCTCTAGAGTTTACAGGATCATTAACAGAAAAATTAAAAGAATTAACGAAAGTTGACATAGAATTTAAAGTTAAAGAAAACAAATAATCTTCTAACCAGACCATTCCAGTTTAACAATCTTTATAAATCTGATTCCTCTCAAAATCTTATTAAAAAGAAGGTGTAATCATGGAAGAACATTCTGACCCATATAAACAATCTCAAACAGTACAAATTCATCAAACACAAGAAATATCTCACAAGAAGGTTTCTGATGTAGATGCCGAATTAGAACGACTCATTGCAAACCAAAAAACAAGAATCAAAGTAATTGGATGCGGTGGTGCAGGTAATAACACGATTAACAGAATTTCTCAAGTAGGCATCAAAGGATTAGAAACAATTGCAATTAATACAGACGCACAAGATTTATTATACACAACAGCTGATAAAAAACTTCTTATTGGAAAAGAACTTACCAAAGGATTAGGGGCTGGATCAAACCCTAAAGTTGGAGAAGAATCTTGTAAGGAAAATAATAAAGAATTAAAAGCATTATTAGAAGGAACTGACATGGTTTTTATTACATGTGGTCTTGGCGGTGGAACAGGTACAGGTAGTGCTCCGTACATGGCTCATCTTGCAAAAACAATGGGAATTTTAAGTGTTGCAATCGTTACTATACCTTTTACTATGGAAGGATCACATAGGTATGAAAATGCATTGATAGGATTAGAAAAATTAGAACAAAGTATTAACACATTAATTGTCATTCCAAACGAAAAGTTATTGGAAATGGCACCTCACTTACCGCTACAAACAGCATTCAAAGTTGCTGATGAAATTCTTACAAACGCAGTTAAAGGAATTGCAGAATTAGTAACAAAAACAGGTTTAGTAAACTTGGATTTTGCAGATGTCAAAGCAATCATGGGTGAAGGTGGTGTTGCAATGATTGGTGTAGGGGAATCTGATTCAGAAAATAGAGCTCAAGAATCTGTTCAAAAAGCAATTGACAATCCACTCATTGACGTAGATATTTCAAACGCAACAGGAGCGTTAATTAACATTTCAGGTGGAGAATCTTTAACATTAGATGAATCACGTCAAATTGTAGAAACTGTTTCTAATGCATTACATCCAAAAGCAAAAATTATTTGGGGTGCACAGATTTACAAAGATTTAGAAAAAACAATCCGTACAATGTTAATCATTACTGGTGTAAATTCAGAACAAATTTTTGGAGAAGCACATAAACTTGGTGAACTTAAAAAGAACGCGGTTGAATCAGAATTGGGAATTGAATTTATGGATTAATTTTCAAGAAGTTTTTCATATAATGTTTTGGCATTTTCAATTCCTTTACGTTGTTTTTCAGTATGTATAGGTAGTAGTTCATTAGTAAATGGATTAATGCCATCTAATTCTTGATTTACAAATTTCAATTGAATTTTAATTAAATCTTTAAATTCTGACATACTAATTCTTGATGCATATGCACTTAAAGCATTAATATCTATAGGAATATATTCTAATCCAGATGATGTTACTTTAAATAATCCCAAAGGGTTTTCATAAGAAATAGGTTTTAAAAAAAAATATCCTTCTGGCATTGAATTTTACTCTTCTAATTTTTTAGATTTAAATTCAGTGTAACCTGTTTTTCCACAGACTGTTCTATTTTTGTGAACTGCCATGAAATCACCTTTAGATTTTGGTGAGAATGGATTCTTACGTATTAATGTGTCACCTTTAATTTCATAACACTTCCATAATTGTGTTGGTTTATTTGGTGTTCGTGCTTTTTTTCCGTTGTTTCCTTTTTTTCCGCCTTTCTTCGCCATTGTAATTTACCTATTCATCTTTTGCAGGTTCTTCTGCTTGAGTTTGTTCAGCTGCTTTTGCTGCTGCAGCTTCTTTCTTTGCTTCTTCTTCGGCTTCTTTAGCTTCCGCTACTTTTTTAGCAATTACTTCAGCTTTTTTTCTCAAATGTTTGGTCATTTTTTCAGTTTTATCAAGAGCTTTACTAGTTTTATAAGCTACTGCATTAAATGTGCCACTTTGTTTACTAAATTGAGTATAAATTCCTTTTACTACAACTAAACCTTGTTCAACGCCTAAGTTTTTTGCAATTGCTGCTGTAACTTCATTATTGTTAGGTGTAACACCTTCAAAGTCTACAGTTCCTTTAAGATCTGTACGTTCTAATAATACATTTTCATTCTTTTCTGTTATTGCTACTTTCATAATATAATCACCTAACCTTAATTGCGTATTCACCTTTAACTGTTGCATGCACGTTTTTTGCAATCATTGAACGCTCAACATCAGTGATAAATAATCGTCCTTGCCAATTATTTGTAAAACTGCTATTCTTACAGATAGGACATTGCTCGCCTTCTACAAAAACTTTACACTTTTTACATGCTTTTTTCTTTGCCATATTAATTGTACCTAGTTATCATTCAGCTTTTTTTAGTTTCTTTAGGTTTTGAATCTGCAGACTTTGCAGAGGAGTTAGCAACTTTGTTGCTTTGCTCTTCGCTTAACCATTCTAATTTTCCAAGACCTTCTTGTCTCATGGTTAAACCAATTTTAGGATTATTTAAATCTTTATAACTCACTGCAATGATTCGTGCTTTACATTTGTCACCAACCTTTACACTTCTGTTAGTATTTTTTCCCATTAATACTTTATCTTTACTAAATGATACAAAATCGTCCATACTTTGTGAGATGTGGACCATACCTTCTACACCACCAATATCAATGAATGCACCGAAATCTGTTATATCCCGAATTCTTCCAAATACAAGTTCGTTTAATTCAGGTTTAAATGTTAATAATTCAAATTCTGTTTCATAAAATCCAGCTCCATCACCTGGTACAATAACACCTTCAGTTACATTGTAAACGTCAATAACATTCATCACAAATCCTAAATCTTTTGAGATGAAATTTTCATATGTTGCCTTAACATTCTGTAAAACTGCATCCTTTTTACTAAGATGAAACATGTGTGGTGGTACTCTGATGAAATCCTTTACTTTGACTTTATAGAACATATTTTTATGCCTCTTATCGCTATATTACGTTATTTAAGCTTAATCTAGATAGGTAGTTTATAAAGGTTGCGGTTAACTTGCTTTTAATTATATAATCCTTCCATAATGTGTAATAAAGGTTTGTAAACCTTGATCAAATGAATTTTCTAAAAAAGGATTTCCTTCTCCTTTATCAACTCCTGGTTTTATCCTCATATCAATCCCATATTTAAAAAAATCAAATCCTGTCGTCTTGTAAGAGTCAAATCTGTTTCGTAAATCTTGACTGACATGACCCTTAGGATCCATTATACCAACAGGAGCTTCTAACAAATAAACTACGCGCTCAATTCCTAATTCTTCTAATTGTGCAGAAGTTGGGAGGGCATCAGAAGGAAGTGGTCCAATATCTCTTAAATCACCAAAATTATAATCATTTCTATGACAATCAATTAATATTGCGAATCCAACTGGATTCTTTAAATCATCTTTTGCTTTTTGGTATGCTTTAGCGTGATAAGCAAGTGTTTCGCCCATTCTTTCATGAGCTTTTTCTGGGAGAAAATATGAACAATCAACATCATACTTTAATAATTGAAGACCAACACCTGGGAGATGTGCATGACCAATATCAACAACAAAATAAGTTTTAGGAATTGGAATCTTTTCTCTAAAAATTACATTACTAAACCTCTAACAAAAAGTTTGTCGCCTTTTGAAACTTCTGGCCTGGCATCTGTAACAAAAACATCTGGGGATAAAGCTTCGTTTATAGTGCCAGTTTTACTGCGATAAATTTCTCTATAATCCCTCATATCCCTTAAAACACCAGATACTTTATAAATTTGTCCTTCATAAGTGATAGTTTCTACTGTTTGTGTTTCTTAGAAAATACCAAAAAACTAACCTTTATAAACCAAACATACCTTTCTCATCTTATGGATTTGCGAGATATCAGAAAAGAAGTACATTTAATTCCTTCAATAAAGACAGATTTGCAAGAATTCCAGAAAAACTGGATTAAACCTGTTAAATCAAATACCAATAAACATATGCCATTTCTACAAAATCTGAGCCCTGAAGAAAAAAAAGAATTTAATACAAAAATGCAAGAAGTTCAAACAGTAATGAAGAAACTTGAAGATTCAGATTTAATCACACAGAGATTAACATCACATGCACGGCATTTAATTGAATTAAAATTAACACAATTTCAAGGAAACGAACAAAAATCAAATATGATTACAAAAAGTTTCATTTCAGATGACGTCATGAATATTAAAAGAACAATCACTGAAGTCAAATCATTCAATGAAGATATGGATGAACTTTCAGAACATTATGAAGATATAAATGAATTACTTCAGAAATCATTATCCTTAGAAGAAATGTTATTTTACATGGAATTACCCCATTACAAATACTTATCTTCATTAATGAAAACAGCAGGTTCCCATAAAAAATTGGTGAGTCATATTGGAAGACATTTTGTCAAGCTTGCTAAACAACCTTCATTAAAAAAGACCCCCCATCAATAATGGTAAGCATAAATATAATCATTGGACTTTTAGGAATGTTGCTTATTTTAATTGCATTTCTTTTAGACGAATTTTCAAAAAAAATCCACCACAAATCATTATATTTCAATTTATTAAATATCTTTGGATCTTTATTTCTCATGTATTACGCATACACCTTAAATTCAATACCATTCATGATTCTTAATGGCGTGTGGTTTATTGCATCGATTGTAAAATTATATTATATCAGTAAGTAAATCTGATGTGAATATTTCTATATTTTTCAAATCTTTAATGACCTCTTTAACCAATCCTCGTAATGCGTTTCCTTCTAATCTATCAATAGGATTATCTTTTGTCATGCCAGCATAAAGAGAAAAAAATGAATGTGGTAAGTGTTTATAATGTTCTTGAATTGTCTTAATGGGTTTTTCTGAAATAATATAATCTCCAAATAATAAACATTCAAAAATACGAGCAGCACAATACGTATCAGTCATTGGATTTATTTCTCTATTCAACAAATATTCTGGTGAAAGAATGGATGCACAATTCATTTTTAATTTTTGATTTGAAGGAAATTGACAAGGAACTGCATCTGATAAATCTAATATTTTTATATTACCATGATGATCATATCCTATGTTTCCTAAACTAACATTAGTATGCGCGATTCCTAAACGATGGAATAAACTTAAGAAAGATGGAATATCTTCAATATATCTTAAAATAACTTTTTTAGAAACTTTTTCTCTACGTATTAAACTATCTAAAGTTCCTACAGCTAATTCCATTACCAAATAGGGTTCAATAAAATCTTCACTATGGTCAATATACTTAATAATATTAGGATGTATAATTTGACGTAATGTATTTGCTTCTTTTATAACACGATTAACCCTTCCACTAGGGATTGGTTTCTTAATTGCATATTTATGTTTTGGATTTTGTAGAGGGTGACCAACATATACAGCAGTATTACGTGTGTAATAAAGAATATCTGTAAGTTGATAAAATATCTTATTTACGGAAATTTGTGTGATTGGATCAGACATTTTTATTCCTCCCAAACTTACAATGCTCCGTAATATTACAGCTTACACAATCAGGTTTTCGTGGAGCACAAATTGATTGTCCATGTCCAACTAACAAACGATTTACGTTAATCCATTCATCTTTTGGCACAATATCCATCAACGCAAACTCAGATTCCTTTTCATTCATTGTAGAAATCCATCCAAGCCTGTTTGCAATCCGATGCACATGGATATCAACTGCAATTGCAGGTTTTTTAAAATGATACGCAAGAATACAATTTGCCGTTTTTCGTCCAACACCTGGCAGACTTGTAAGTTCTTCCAACGTATCTGGGACCTTCCCATTAAATTTATCTAATAGGATTTGGCATAACTCTTTCACATGTTTAGATTTCACTTTATAGAACCCACATTTGAAAAATGCTCTTTCTAAATATTGAATGGGTAAATCTGCAACCTCCTGAATCGTTGGATACTTCTTAAAGAATTCTTTGACAATCGGAACTACAGTAGAATCCTTTGCACGTGCGCTAAGAAGTGTCATAATCAACATCTGATGCACCGGATAATGTCCAAGCTCTTCTAGCATTGTCTGTGGATGCGTTATTTCTAGTAAAGAAAAAACCGTTTTCATCTCTGAAACTGAAGGCATTAATATAGGATGGTGGGGGTTTTATTTAATCTTTGTGGAGGAAAATGTATTTATAGAAAGAGTTTCTTCTATTTTTTAATAGGGGTGAATTTATTGGATTTTTTTTGTGTTTTTTTTCAGGTTGAAAAACTGAGGATGTTTAAACACTAAAGGTTATTATGACATTTCACTTTTTGGTAATTTTCCTGTAAGTGTCAAATACATCAATAAGGCATCATCAGAAGGTTTTGCTGGAGGGGTTGTTTCTGTTGTAAACTCTTTACCTTCCTCAATTACAAGACTTGTTACATTTCCAATCTTCGTATCTCTCAAAATTTCAATAATATCTTTTCCAGTTTCGTGAGCATAAAAGTCTGCTGTAGTATACTCTTGCATTAAACTTGCATTCTGTCTAAGAATATCTTGCACTTCTGCTGTGACTGGTAAACTATAATCTCTAACTTCTTTCCCAACACGCTTAAACCACATTCCATGGTCCCATAGTGAGTGTGGATATTTCTCAATAACTCTTTCTTGAATTGCCAAATAATCATCTATTGTTAAAGGTCTTGTTCCTTCTTCTGTGATATATTGAAGAGCTATATACAAAGCAGAAGTAGCAGCACTAAATCCCTCATGTTCTACATCTGTTCCAGATGCCATATTAGCTAGAGTTGTCATTACACCTATTGTATGAGGGACATTATTTTTAGCCATGTAAGTTCTAATTTCCTGTGCTTTAGCATCTGCTGATTGGAATTCTAACACTAAAGGATGGTTGTTTTTAGTGTCCAATAATTCTGTAAGTTTTGTTGCCATTATAATATTCTTTCTAAAAGACTATTTACATTCTCATTTCCTGTAAGGTAAAAGTATACTCCTGTTTTTGTTTTCATTTTCATTGATTGTGGATTTATTTCAACTTGCTCAGAATTAGCTAATACATAATCTAAAGCAGGTTTATCATATGCCACTAATACAAAAGGATTTGTTTGTACTTTTAAAGGAGTTTCTGCGAAAATATAAAGTAAATCTTTATTTTCAGACATATCTGGATTTGTATTTAGAACCATTCTTCGTGTGACAACAAGTGGTTCATCAATTCTACCAACAAGTGCAGAACCAACTGATTGTTGAACAATTTCATTAACAATTAGGAAATTGTTGCTTGTATGTGCAATAGTATATATTCCATGTTCATTAAGGGAAGCTAAACGAAGTCTATCATTTACACTATCTATTAACGAACGGTATCCTACGAGCATTTCTAATATTTGGGGATCTGTATATCTTACCATCATTATAGTAATTTAAGATGTACTTTAAAAACATTCCTACTAAACAGTGAAACATATTGCTCCACTTATTTTTCAAACTAACAAAAAAATATTTCAGAAACTCAAACAAAAATCAAAATTAAACCAATAACTAACATGATACTACTAATTGTCACACTTACAATTCTTGCATGATATTTTGTCCATACCTGTAATTTATGGGGGTTATCATTCGCTTTATCTTCTGCGATGTCTTCTAATCTTTCTTTAACAAAATGAACAATTACAAATAATCCTACTAATGGAATCATTGCAATTAATGAATAATATAAAATCATAGGGAATGCAGAAATCTTAAATGAACTAACTGTGAAAAGATTTTGTAATGTAAAAAACTTATTTCCTAAATCTGGCAAACTTAAAATACCTCCCAATAATCCAATAATAAAAACACCAGTGATTGAAATTACTGCACTTTTAAATATTTTCAAATTTGCTTTAATTTCTTGTGGGACATCTTTCATCATAACTTTATACGTTGTAAAAAATGCTTTTACACTAATTGTACCATAAATTGCGGCAATTACACCAATTGTTTTATAGAAAATTGTACTCGCATTAAACAATGTAATTCCTCTGAATAATCCCATTCCAAATAATAAATGTGTGAAATAAACTGTAACTAAAAACAACACAGCACGTTTAATCATCACTTCTTTATCTTTGATTGTAATCAAAAGAACCATTAAAAGTAATAATAAAGCAAGATGTGCTTGTTTTACACTATCTTTCAAAGCATCTCCAAGAACATTAAAAAAAGTTAATGTATCAAGAACATTACTTGTTTCACCAGGACCGACAACACCAATTGTATTTTGTGCTGTTAAACTTGGACAACTATTATCTTCATTTACTTCAAGCCGTGCTTCAAGTAAACCTTTGATAGATTTTTCCCCTATAAAATATGTACCTGCAGCAAATACCGCCGGAATGTTTTGTGAAGATTCAGGAATATTATAAGAATCAAAATATTGTTTTAACAATGCAGCATTAGGTGCATTTTGATAAACCTCATATTTTTGTAAATTCAAATCAGCATGTTTTGTTTTTAATTTATTAATGAATGTTGTAGTTGCACTACATCCCGCACAATCCTCTGAAAAAAAATAATACACACAATCAGTTTCCTTACCTTTTACCGTAGTATCAAGATCCTCTGCAGCAATCACGAATATACTTAGAAGTAATGTAAATAATACTATTAACCCAAGGATTCTCTTATACACCATCTTTTATGAAGGAAGAAGGGAAAATTTGTTTATAAAAGTATCGGAATTTGAGCGCTGTCCAGAAAGTCCCTTTTGTGTATACTAGCGCCCTGGCGAAGCCGAGACACACGAGATAGACGAAGTCTAACTCGTAGTAGGTGTCGTGCCCTAGTATACAC